>NZ_JBHVDM010000125.1:0-16389 GCF_042802775.1 Nocardia sp. NPDC057455
GTCGCGGATGTGGTCGAGCGTCATGAGACGTTGCGGACGGTGTATCCGGCGGTGGACGGTACCGGCTACCAGGTCGTCGTGCCTGCCGCGCAGGCCGTCCCCGACCTCGCGCCGAAACCCGTCGCCGAGCACGAGCTGACGGTTTGGCTGCGTGGCATCGCGCTGACCGGTTTCGATGTCGCGGCGGAGGTGCCGCTGCGCGTCGCGCTGGCCGAGATCGGCCCCGACGACCACGTGATCGTGGTGGTGGTGCACCACATCGCCGCCGACGGCGCCTCGGTCGCGCCGTTTCTGCGGGATCTGCTCAGCGCGTTCCTCTCCCGGCGCAACGGGGCGAGGCCATCCTGGGAACCGCTGCCGGTGCAGTACGCGGACTACACGCTGTGGCAGCGCGCGCTGCTCGGCGACGAGAACGACCCCGATTCGGTCGCCGCGGCCCAGATCGCCTACTGGCGTCGCGCGTTGGCGGGCGTCCCTGACCGGATCGACCTACCCTCGGATCGGCCGCGCCCGTCCGTCGCCTCCGGCCGAGGCGCGGAGTACACCTTCGCCGTGGACGCCGCGGTGCATCGAGGTCTCGCCGACCTGGCGCACAGCGCGGGCGCCTCGGAGTTCATGGTGGTGCACAGCGCACTGGCGGTGCTGCTCGCCCGGCTCACCGGCACCCACGACATCACCGTCGGCACGCCAGTGGCGGGCCGTGGCGAGCGGGAACTCGACGCGCTGATCGGCATGTTCGTCAACACGCTGGTGCTGCGCACCCGCATCGACCTCGGCGCGTCGTTCCGTGCGCTGCTCGACCAGACGAAGGAAACGGCCCTCGGCGCGTTCTCGCACGCCGAGTTGCCGTTCGAGCGGTTGGTCGAGGTGCTGGACCCGGTGCGGTCCCAGGCGCACCATCCGCTGTTCCAGGTGGCGCTGTTCTACCAGAACATGAGCAGGCCCGAGATCGATCTGCCCGGACTGTCCGCTCGGGTGGTCGAGCTCGATGGCGCCATGGCGAAATTCGATCTGCAATTGACCGTGGTGCCCGACGCCGAGGGGCAGGCCACGGGTTTCACCGCGACGTTCACCTACGCCACCGACCTGTTCGACGAGCGGACGATCGCCGGGTTCGCCTGGCGGCTGGAGCGGCTGCTGGCGGTCGCCGTCGCCGAGCCGGATCTGCCGATCGGCGCGATCGACCTGCTCGCTCCCGTGGAGCGCGAACGCATCCTGCTCGAATGGAACAGCACCCGGTATCCGGTGCCCGCCGAGTTGCTGCTCGACGGGTACCGGCGTGCGGCGGAGGCGTACGCGGACGAGGTCGCCCTTGTGTACGAGGGTGTCGAGCTGACGTTCCGTGCGTTCGATGCGCGGGTGAATCGGTTGGCGCGGTTGTTGATTTCGCAGGGTGTGGGTGCGGAGTCGTTGGTGGGGTTGGCGGTTCGCCGGTCGTTGGATCTCGTGGTGGGGATGTATGCGATCGTGGCGGCGGGTGGGGCGTATGTGCCGTTGGATCCGGATCATCCGGCCGAACGCATCGCCCACATCCTCGAAACGGCACAGCCGATCTGTGTGCTCACCACCTCCACCGACGTGGTCGACGTGCCGGAGGGCACCGCGGTGCTGCTGCTGGACGCTCTGGATCCGAATCGGTTCGACGACGGGCCGGTGCGCGCAGAGGAACTGGTGCGCCCGGTCTCGCCGCACCATCCGGCCTACGTGATCTTCACCTCGGGGTCGACCGGCCGCCCCAAGGGCGTGGCGATCTCGCACTTCGCGATCCAGAACCAGATCAGCTGGATGCTCGCGGCGTATCCACTCGACGCCGACGACGTGTACTTGCAGAAGACTGCGACGACGTTCGACGTCTCGCTGTGGGGCTACTTCATGCCGCTGCGCGTGGGCGCGAAGCTGGTCCTCGCCACGCACGACGGACATCGCGATCCGGTGTACGTAGCGGAAACCATTGCCGCCCAAGGCGTGACGGTGACCGACTTCGTGCCGTCCATGCTGGCGGTCTTCGCCGCGCACACCGCACCCGGCTCGTGCCCCACCTTGCGCGACATCTTCGTGATCGGCGAGGCGCTGCCACCGGAGACCGTCGCCGCGGTACGCGCGGTGACCGACGCCGCCGTGCACAACCTCTACGGCCCCACCGAAGCGGCGGTGTCGGTGACCTACTGGCCCGCGACCGCCGTGGACGAGCGGTCCGTGCCGATCGGCGTTCCGCAGTGGAATACCCAGGTGTACGTCCTGGACTCGCGTCTGCAACCGGTGCCGGCAGGAGTTCCGGGCGAACTGTATCTCGCGGGTGATCAGCTGGCCCGCGGCTACGTGCGGCGTCCCGATCTCACCGCCGACCGATTCGTGGCCGACCCGTTCGGACACGGCGAGCGGATGTACCGCACCGGTGACCTGGTGGTTTGGCGCGCCGCGACCGAAGTGCTGCCGCATCGGCTCGACTTTCTCGGACGCACCGATTTCCAGGTGAAGTTCCGCGGTCAGCGGATCGAGCTGGGCGAGATCGAGACGGCGCTGCTGGCGCAGCCCTCGGTGAGCCAGGCCGTGGCAGTGGTCGCGTCTTCGTCGCTGGGCGACCAATTGGTCGCCTACACGGTGCCCGCGCCGGGGCACTCGATCGAGCAGGCCGAATTACTGGCGGCCATCGGTGAAACGCTGCCCGTCTATATGGTGCCGGCCGCGATCGTCGCGTTGGAGGCGTTGCCGCTCAACCCCAGCGGCAAGCTCGACCGAAAGGCTCTGCCCGAGCCGATCTTCACCGCGCGCGAATTCCGTGCGCCCGCGACGGCGGTCGAGGAGATCGTGGCTGGGGTGTTCGGTGAGGTGCTCGGGCTGAATCGGGTTGGGGCGGAGGATGATTTCTTCGCGCTGGGCGGTAATTCGCTGGTGGCCACGCAGGTGGTGGCGCGTCTGGGCGCGGCGGTGGGTGCGCGGGTTCCGGTTCGGACACTGTTCGAGGCGCCGACGGTGGCGGCGCTGGCGGCGGCGCTCGAGTCGCATGCTTCTGGTGAGCGTCGGGTGGAGTTGGGCAGTATTGCCCGGCCTGAGCGGTTGCCGTTGTCGCTGGCGCAGCGGCGGATGTGGTTTCTCAACCGGTTCGATCAGTCCGATGATGCTGCCGGACAGATCGGTTCGGCTGCCTATAATCTGCCGTTCGCGTTGCGGTTGACCGGTGCGCTGGATGTGGCCGCGCTCGGTGCGGCGTTGCGTGATGTCGTCGCGCGGCACGAGGTGTTGCGCACGGTGTATCCGGAGACCCCGGACGGTCCGGTGCAGGTGATACTGCCCGCCGCGCAGGTCGACGTGGACCTCGCTCCGCGCGTGCTGGCCGAGTCCGACGTGGCGAGCAGCGTGTACGCCTTGGCGGCGACTCCGTTCGATGTGACGGCCGAGGTGCCGTTGCGGGCCGTGCTCATCCAGGTCGACGGCGTGCCAGACACGTATGTGCTCGTGGTGGTGGTGCACCACATCGCGGCGGACGCGTCGTCGATGGGTCCGCTGGTGCGGGATGTGATGATCGCTTACGCGGCCCGTATCGCGGGTGATGCCCCGGGGTGGTTGCCGTTGCGGGTGCAGTACGCGGATTACGCGTTGTGGCAGCGGGTGGTGTTGGGGGAGGAGTCGGATCCGGACTCGATCGCGGCTCGGCAGATCGCGTTCTGGCGTGGTGAGTTGGCTGGTCTTCCCGACTTGCTGGAGTTGCCGACCGACCGGCCGCGTCCGGCGGTGGCGTCGCTGGCCGGTGCGCGAGTGGATGTCGCGATCGATGCGGCGACGCATGCGGGGCTGGTCGAACTAGCTCGTGCGCACGGCGCGACGTTGTTCATGGTGGTGCACACGGCGTTCGCGGTGCTGCTGGCTCGGTTGTCCGGTTCGGACGATATCGCTATCGGCACGCCGGTCGCGGGCCGTGGTGAGCGTGAACTCGACGATTTGATCGGGATGTTCGTCAATACTCTGGTGTTCCGGTCGCGGTTCGACGGTGGCGAGTCGTTCGCGGATGTCCTCGCCCGTCAACGGGATATCGATCTGGCTGCGTTCGCGCATGCGGATGTGCCGTTCGAGCGGTTGGTGGAGGTGTTGAATCCGCCGCGGTCGACGGCGCGTCATCCGTTGTTTCAGGTGGGGTTGTCTTTTCAGAATGTTGCTCGTGCGGCGTTGGAGTTGCCGGGTTTGACGGTGGCGGGTGTGGATGCCGATGTGGATGTGTCGCAGTTCGATCTGCATTTGATTGTCGGTGATGCTTATGAGGAGTCGGGTGCGGCTGCTGGTATCGGTGGGTTTTTGACGTATGCGACCGATCTTTTCGATCGGGCGACGGTGGAGGGTTTCGTGGCGCGGTTCTCGCGCGTCCTCGCGTCCGTGGTCGCTGATGCGAACGTTGTGGTCGGTGACGTCGAACTGCTCGCCGAGGCCGAACGACACGACGTGCTCGCGCGCTGGAACGACACCACCCATCCGGTGGAGTCCGCCCTGACACTGGGATCACTGCTGCGCCGGACCGTCGCGGCGGCGCCGGACGCGGTCGCACTGGTCGCGGACCTGCCGGACGGCGAACGGGTCGAACTGAGCTACGCCGAACTGGCCGCCCGGGTGAATCGACTAGCCCGTTACCTCATCTCGGTTGGTGTCGGCCCCGAGACTCGGGTGGCGCTCGCGTTCCGCCGATCGGTGGACCTGGTCGTGGCGATGTACGCGGTGGCCGAGGCCGGTGGGGCGTACGTACCGGTCGACCCCGACCAAGCCACCGAGCGAACCGACTACATCCTCTCCGCCGCCGCCCCCGTATGCGTGTTGAGCAATGCGGAGTCGGACTTCGATACCGAAGTCGCGCCGGTGGTGCGGCTCGAAGACCTGGAACTGAGCGCGGTCGCGAGCGCGCCGATCACCGACTCCGAGCGGGGCGCACCCCTGCGGCCGGAGAACACGGCTTACGTCATCTTCACCTCGGGTTCGACCGGTCGCCCGAAGGGCGTCGCGGTGCCGCACGCGGCGATCGTGAATCAGTTGCTCTGGAAGACGGCGGAATTCGGGCTGGCCGAGAACGATTCGGTGCTGCTGAAGACGGCGGCGACGTTCGATTTGTCGGTGTGGGAGTTCTGGTCGGCTGCGGTGTGTGGTGGTCGTCTGGTGATCGCTTCGCCGGATGGTCATCGGGATCCGGCGTATCTGAACGACTTGATGGCGCGCGAGTCGGTCACCACCCTTCATGTGGTGCCGTCGATGCTGGACACGCTGTTGGTGCACCGGGCGACGGCGGACCGATCGCTGCGGCGGGTGTTGGCGATCGGTGAGGCGTTGCCGGGTTCGTTGGCGCAGCGGTTCCTGCGGGAGAACCCGCGCACGGAACTGTTCAATCTTTATGGTCCGACCGAGGCGGCGGTGTCGATCACCAGCCACCGGGTGACCCTGGCCGATGAGACGTCGGTGTCGATCGGTGCGCCGGAGTGGAACAGCCAGGTTTATGTCCTCGACTCCCGCTTGCGGCCGGTGCCGGTGGGTGTTTCCGGTGAGTTGTATTTGGCTGGTGCGCAGTTGGCGCGTGGTTATTTCGGTCGTGCGGATTTGACGGCGGATCGGTTTGTGGCGAATCCGTTCGAGTCCGGTGTGCGGATGTATCGCACGGGTGATTTGGTCGCGTGGAACGGTCACGGCGAGCTGGAGTACCGGGGACGTACGGACTTCCAGGTGAAGGTTCGTGGTTTCCGTATCGAGTTGGGTGAGATCGAGGCTGCGTTGTTGGCGTTGCCGGAGGTTGCGCAGGCGGCGGTGATCGCGAAGTCGGATCCGAAGACCGGTGACCGTTTGGTGGCTTACATCGTTCCTGCCGGTGCTGGTTTTGAGGGTGATACCGCTGCCGCTGCTGATGGTGGCGCCGATGCCGATGCCGATGCCGATGCCGATGCGGGTGTCGCTGGCGTTGCCGATGCGGGTGTCGCTGGCGTTGCCGGTGTGGGTGTCGCTGGCGTTGCTGGTGCCCGTGTCAGTGGCGTTGCTGGTGCTGGTGTCGGGGCTCCTGGCGGTGTCCCTGCCGCTGTCGCTGTCGCTGCCGCTGCCGCTGCCGGTGTGGGTGTCGCTGGCGTTGCTGGTGCGGGTGCTGGTGGCGGTGTGGATGTGGCTCGGGTGAAGTCGGAGCTTGCTGCTGTTGTGCCGTCGTACATGGTGCCGTCGGTGTTCGTGGTGTTGGATGTTTTGCCGTTGAACGTCAATGGCAAGCTGGATCGTAAGGCGTTGCCGGAGCCGGAGTTCGAGGTTCAGGTCTTTCGTGTGCCGTCGACTCCGATCGAGGAGATCGTGGCTTCGGTGTATGCCGAGGTGCTCGGGGTGGAGCGGGTGGGTGCCGACGACGATTTCTTCGTGCTGGGTGGTAACTCGCTGTTGGCGACGCAGGTGGCGGCGCGTGTTGGTGCGGCGTTGGATACTCGTGTTCCGGTGCGTGTGATTTTCGAGGCCGCGACCGTGGCCGGACTCGCCACGAAAGTCGAACGGGGCTTCGGTGCACGCAAGCGCACCCCCCTGGTCGCCGGACCGCGGCCCGACCGTATCCCGTTGTCGTTCGCGCAGCAGCGCATGTGGTTCCTCAACCAGTTCGACACCTCGGCCTCCGTCTACAACATCCCCGCCGCCATCCGCTTGTCCGGCGATCTCGACGTGGCCGCGTTGCAGGACGCCGTCGCCGACATCGTCGCGCGCCACGAAATCTTGCGCACGATCTACCCGCAGACGCCGGACGGGCCGGTGCAGCGGGTCCTCGCTCCGCACGAAGTGCCGGTGGATCTGGCACCCGTGCGACTCGATGATGAGCACATCGGGCACGAGGCGCAGCGGATCGTCGCCGCGGGCTTCGACGTGACCACCGAGGTGCCGTTCCGCACGAGGCTGTTCCAGCTCGCGGACGCCGAGTACGTGCTGGTCTTCGTCGCGCACCACATCAGCGCCGACGGCTGGTCGATGGGCCCGCTGACCAGGGACCTGATGCTGGCCTACGTGGCGCGCAGCGGCGGCCGGGAGCCGTCCTGGGCGCCGCTGCCGGTCCAATACGCCGACTACGCGCTGTGGCAGCGCGAGGCGCTCGGCGCCGACGACGATCCCGAGTCGCTCGCGGGCGCGCAGCTGGCCTACTGGACGAACGAGCTCGCCGACCTGCCCGATGAGGTGAACCTGCCCGCGGACCGCCCGCGCCCGCCCGCCCAGTCCTTTGCGGGCGGTCGAACCGATTTCGTCGTGGACGCCGACGTGCACGCGGCGCTGGCCGATCTCGCGCGGCAGCACAACGCCACATTGTTCATGGTGGTGCACACCGCGTTCGCGGTCTTCGTGGCACGCCTGTCCGGTACCGACGACATCGCCATCGGCACGCCGGTCGCGGGCCGCGGTGAACCCGAACTCGACGACTTGATCGGCATGTTCGTCAACACGCTGGTGTTGCGCACCCGGGTCGCGTCCGATCTCGGCTTCACCGAACTGCTTGCCCGCACCAGGGAAACGGACCTGCGCGCCTTCGCCAACGCCGATATCCCGTTCGAGCGGCTGGTCGAGGCGCTCGACCCGGAACGCTCGGCCGGCCGCCACCCGCTGTTCCAGGTGGCTCTGTCGTTCGAGAACCTATCCGCTGCCGGCTTCGAACTACCCGGCCTGAGCTTCACTGCGCTCGACCCTGCGGCCGACACCGCCAAGTTCGACCTGCTGCTGACCATGCGCGAGCAGCGCACCGAGTCCGGTGCGGAAGCCGGTCTCGCCGCCGAATTCACTTACGCCCGAGACCTGTTCGACGAGCAGACCGTCGCCGACTTCGGCCGCAGGTTCCATCGTGTACTCTCCGCGATCGTCCGGCATCCCGGCACCGCCGTCGGCGATCTGGAGATCCTGGACGACTCGGAGCGCGCCGACCTGATCACCCGTGCCGGCGCACCCGCCGTGCCGGCGCGCACGCTGCCGGACCTGATGGCCGCCGCCGTCGCGGAGAACCCGGCCGGTGTCGCCGTGGTCGCCGACGACCGCACCTTCAGCTATGCCGAACTCGACGCGGCTTCCGCGCAATTGGCGCGTGCGCTGATCGACCGCGGCGCGGGGCCGGACGTACCGGTCGCGATCGCGATCCGTCGTTCGGTGGAATCCGTACTTTCCCTGTGGGCGGTGGCCAAGACCGGGGCGGCGTTCGTTCCGATCGACCCGACCTATCCGGCCGATCGCATCGCGCACATGGTCGTCGATTCCGGCGTGGTACTCGGGGTGACGCTCACCGCCGAGCTGGACAATCTGCCCGCCCTCGCCGGCGGCGCCTGGGTCGCCTTGGACGATCACGACTTCACCCACGACGTCGCCGTGCGCTCCGACCAGCCGTTGCGAGCCGCCGAACTGCGTGGACCGCTGCGCGCGGACAACGCCGCGTACGTGATCTACACTTCCGGCTCCACCGGTCTGCCCAAGGGCGTGGTGGTCACCCACGCCGGCCTGGCGAATTTCAGTGCCGAGCAGGTGGAGCGCTACCGGCTCGATCGATCCACCCGCGCTTTGGCATTCGCGTCCCCGTCGTTCGACGCGTCGATGCTGGAGCTGCTGCTGGCGCTCGGCACCGCGGGCGGGCTCGTGGTGGCGCCGCCGCTGACCTTCGGTGGCGAGGAACTGGCCGAGCTGATCCGCGCCGAGCGCGTCACGCACGCCTTCCTCACGCCCTCCGTGCTCGCCTCGCTCGATCCGGACGCGCTGCCGGGAATGCGGACCATCGTGGCGGGCGGTGAAGCGGTGCCTGCCGATCTGGCGGCGAAGTGGACGACCGTGCCGGGGCGCGACTTCCACAACGGCTACGGGCCGACCGAGACCACCGTCATGACCAACATCAGCGACCCGCTGCGGTCCGGCGAACCGGTCACCATCGGCGGTCCGATCCGCGGCATGCGGTCGCTGGTGCTCGACAGCAGGCTGCGTCCGGTGCCCGAAGGCGTCACGGGGGAACTGTATCTGGGCGGCGTCCAGCTCGCGCGCGGCTACCACGCTCGCCCCGCGCTGACCGCCGCCCGGTTCGTGGCCGACCCGTTCGGCGCTTCCGGCGAGCGTCTCTATCGCACCGGTGACTTGGTGCGCTGGCGCCGGGCGGGGGACGCGCCGGTGGTGGAGTACGTGGGCCGCAACGACTTCCAGGTGAAGGTGCGCGGTTTCCGCGTCGAACTCGGTGAGATCGACGCCGCGCTGGCGGCCCAGCCCGAGGTCGGCTTCGCCGTGACCCTCGGTCGCCCGACCGCGTCCGGCGCGACGATGCTGGTTTCCTACGTGCTGCCTGCCAGGGATGCCGCGGTGGATTCGGCCGTGCTGACCGAGCGGATCGGGCGCATGCTGCCGGAGTACATGGTTCCCACGGCTATCGTGGTGCTCGACAAGATCCCGTTGACGCCCGTGGGCAAGCTGGATCGCAAGGCGCTGCCGGAGCCGGAGTTGGACGTCCGCGCCTATCGCGCGCCGCGGACCCCGGCCGAATCGGTGATCGCCGAGGTGATCGGCGAGGTGCTCGGCGTCGAGCGGGTCGGCTCGGACGACGACTTCTTCGCTCTCGGCGGCGACAGCATCGTGTCCATCCAGGTGGTCTCCCGCGCACGCGCCCGCGGGGTGACCTTCTCGCCGCGCGATGTCTTCGAACACCGGACCGTCGCCGCGCTGGCTCGCGCCGCCGAGGTGGCGGGCGGCCCGCGCGACGAGGCGGGCGTACTACCGCTCACGCCGCACGCGGCGCGCATGCTGGACGAGGGCATCGAAGTGCGAGCCGTCGCCCTCGACGTCCCCGAGACCTGCCCCGTGGAGACGGTGCACGGTGCGGTGACCGCCGTGCTCGACCAGCACCCGATGCTGTGGGTACAGGTGCGGTACGACGACGAAGGCGCGGCGGTGCTGCGCATCCCGGCCGCCGCCGAACGTACCGGCGAGGCGTTCCGGCGACTGGACCCGCAGAGCGGCGAGACCTCGCTGCCCATCGACGACGTGGTGCAGGCGGTCGCGGCCGCTCTGGATCCCGAGCAGGGCCGCAACATCTACTTCGTGCTCACCGGCGGTCCCGAGGGCCGCTCCACGCTGATCGTCGTGGCCAGCAGCCTCGTGGTGGACGACGTGTCCTGGCGGGCCGTCGTCGACCAGCTCACCGCGCGATGGAACCGGGCACGCCACGCCGCGCCCGCGGGCCCCGAATCCGGACTCGGCACGCTCATCCGCACCCTGGCGGCCGAGGCGCACGATCCGGGCACGGTAGCCGAAATGGACTGGTGGCGGCGGGCTCTCGGTACCGTACCGGAGGGTGCAGGCAGTGACGGGCGAGATCTGCGCGCACGCAGCCGGGTGTCGCTCACCATCACGGCGGAAGGCGCGGAGGCCGTCGCCGCGGCTGCCGAGGCGTACCACGCCGGGGTGGACGACATCCTGCTCACCGCACTGGCGCTGGCCCTGCGGACCTCCGCGGGGGAGGCCGTCTCCCGCGCCATCGGTTCGGTCGTCCGGCTGCCCGCCGACGGTCGCGCGGCCACCGGAGCCGACGCGGAGGCAACGGTGGGCGGCTTCGTCACCGAGTATCCGCTCCCGCTGCGGTTGACCAGAATCGATATCGACGACGCTCTGATCGGCGGCCCGGCGGCGGGCGCGGCGATCGCGCAGATCAAGGAGCTGCGGCGGTCGGTGCCCTCGCGCGGTGTCGGCTACGGCCTGTTGCGCCACCTCAACGCCGAGACCGCCGCCGAACTGCGCGGTCTCGGCCACGGCCGGTTCGCGCTGCGCTATCGGGATCTGCGCCCGGCGCGGGTGCACACCGACATCCCCTCCGACGATCTGCTGCTCGTGCTCACCGTCGACGCCACGGACGACGGCCTGCTCGCCCGATTCGACTTCGCCACCGCCGCGTTCCGCGGCGAGGACGCGAAAACCTTCGCCGAACACTGGATTCGCGCACTCGGCGGCCTGGCCGAGCACGGTCTGCGTCCGGACGCGGGCGGCTTCACCCCGTCGGATTTCCCGCTGGTGCGGCTCAAGCAGCCCGATATCGATCGCTTCGCCCGCGCCTACCCGGACCTGTCCGACGCCTGGCCGCTCACGCCGCTGCAATCGGGCATGTTGTTCCACGCCCTGCTCGCGGAGCACTCGCTGGACGTCTACACCACGCAGTTCGTGCTCGATCTCGGCGGCGCGGTGGATGCCCGCCGGATGCAGGCGGCCGCGCAGGCGGTGCTGGACCGGCATGACAACCTGCGGGTCGCTTTCGCCGACGACAGCGAGGGCAAGCCCGTGCAGATCGTGCAGGATTCGCTGGAGGTGCCATGGCGGTTGATCGATCTGTGCCACCTGGAACCGGCCGCTGCCGCTGCCGAGCTGGAGCGGATCAAGGCGGCCGATCTGGCCGACCACTTCGACATGCGGACCGCGCCGCTGCTGCGTTTCGCGCTGATCCGCTCCGCCGCGGCCCGCTACCACCTGCTGGTGACCAGTCACCACATCCTCGTCGACGGCTGGTCCATGCCGCTGTTGATGAAGGATCTGCTCACGCTGTACGCGTTCGGCGGTAACTCCCGGCACCTGCCCGCGGTGCCGCCCTATCGCGACTACCTGGCGTGGCTGCTCGCGCAGGACACCGAAGCGGCCCGTGCCGCGTGGCGCGGCGCGCTGGCCGGTTTCACCGAGCCGACGCCGCTGGCGCCGGTCGACCCGGGCCGCGAGATCTCCGCGGGCGTCGGCGAAGTCGGTTTCGAGCTGTCCCAGTCCGATACCACCGCGCTGACCCGGCTCGCGTCGGGGCTCGGCGTCACGGTGAACACCGTGGTGCAGGCGGCCTGGGGTCTGCTGATCGGTCGGACCGTCGACCGCGACGACGTCGTCTTCGGCGCCACCGTGTCGGGCAGGCCGCCCCGGCTCGACGGCGTCGAGGCGATGGTCGGCCTGTTCCTCAACGCGATCCCGGTGCGGGTGCGCCTGGACGCCACCGGCACGCTGGCCGAGCTGCTGCGCCGGTTGCAGGCCGAACAGGCCGCGTTGCTGGACCACCACTTCTTGGGGCTGAGCGACATCCAGGAAGCCGTCGGCGTGGAGGGGTTGTTCGACTCGCTCGTCGTGTTCGAGTCGTTCCCGGTGGATCGGGAGGGCCTGGACCGGGCCGGCGCCATCGACGGCATGAACGTCGCCGGTGTCGGCGCGGTCACCGGCACCCACTATCCGTTCACGGTGATGGTGGTCCTGGACAGCCGGTTGCGCGTCTCGGTGAAATACCTGCGTGACGTGACCGATGAACCGGCGGCACTCACTCTCGCGCAGCGGCTCTCGGCGCTGATCGGCCGTTTCGTCACCACACCGCAGGCGCGTGTCGGCGAGATCGATGCGCTGCTGGACGACGAGTGCGCCGAGCTGTCCGCGCGCAACGCCACCGACGTGCCGGAATTCCTCGACGACGCGACATTGCTGTCGCTGTTCGACGCGCAGGTGGCGCGTACGCCGGACGCGCCCGCGGTGCGCTTCGGCGACACCACGCTCAGCTACGCCGACCTCGATTCGCGCGTCCGGTCCCTGGCCGTCGAGCTGATGCGCTGGGGAGTCGGCCCGGAGACGCTGGTCGCCGTGGCCATGCGGCGCGGCATCGATCTGGTGGTCGCGATCTACGCGGTGTTGCGGGCCGGCGGTGGCTACGTCCCGATCGATCCGGACCACCCGGCCGAGCGCAGCGAGTACGTTCTCGGCAGCGCCGCTCCGATCTGTGTCCTGACCACCACCGCGGACGCGTTCGACACCGCGACCGATGTGCCGGTGGTCGCGGTGGACACGCTGTATCTGGCGCCGTACGAAGGCCATCAGCCGCAGGACCAGGTATATCCGGACACCGTCGCCTATGTCGTCTACACC
This sequence comes from Nocardia sp. NPDC057455, assembly GCF_042802775.1. NCBI lineage: Bacteria > Bacillati > Actinomycetota > Actinomycetes > Mycobacteriales > Nocardiaceae > Nocardia > Nocardia sp. NPDC057455. Next base: position 12,868 of record NZ_JBHVDM010000125.1, read on the forward strand.
TCCGGCTCGACCGGTCGCCCCAAGGGCGTGATGGTCACGCACCGGCAGATGGTCAACCAGTTGCGCTGGGCGCAGTCGGCCTACCCGCACGGCAGCGGCGACGTGGTGCTGCACAAGACGCCGGTCACCTTCGACATCTCCGTCTGGGAGTTGCTCTGGCCGTTGCAGACCGGCGCGTCGATCGTGATCGCCGAACCGGACGGGCATCGCGACCCCGCCTACCTGGGTCGCGCCATCGTCGAGAACGCCGTCACCACGGTGCATTTCGTGCCGTCGATGCTGGACGCGTTCCTGGACCCCGTCGCCAACCCGTCCGCGGAGTACCCGTCGCTGCGGCGGGTCTTCGCCGCGGGCGAGGCGTTGACCGGGGAGACCGCGGCGACCTTCGCCGCGGCCGTGCCCGGCGCCGCGCTGATCAACTGGTACGGCCCGGCCGAGGCCACCGTGGTCACCGGCCATCCTGTGCGCGACACCGCCGCGGCCGCGGTCCCGATCGGCGTTCCGGTGGCCAACACCCGCGTGTACGTGCTCGACCGGCAATTACGGCCTGTGCCGCCGGGCGCGGCGGGCGAGTTGTACGTCGCGGGTGTGCAGCTGGCGCGCGGCTATCTCGGCGCCCCTGCCCTGACCGCCGAGCGTTTCGTCGCCCATACGGGCGGCGCCAGGCTCTATCGCACCGGCGATATCGTGCGCTGGCGCGACGGCACGCTGGATTATCTGAGCCGCAGCGACTTCCAGGTCAAACTGCGCGGCCAGCGCGTGGAACTCGGTGAGATCGAGGCCGTGCTGACCGGTCACCGGCAGGTGCGGCAGGCGGCGGTCTCGGTGGTGGGTGGCGTCACCGGTGACCGGCTGGTCGCGCATGTGGTCGCCGCGCCGGGCGAGGCCATCGACGCGGCCGCGTTGCTGGCGCACGCCCGCACCGCGTTGCCCTCGTACATGGTGCCCTCGGCTGTTGTCACGCTCGCCGAGCTTCCGCTCAACGCCAGCGGCAAACTGGACCGCAAGGCGCTGCCCGAGCCGCGGCTGGTGGCGCGTCCGTACCGCGCGCCCGGCACGCCGCTGGAGCGGACCGTGCTCGAGGTGTTCGACGAGGTGTTCGCACCCGGCGCCGGACAGCGGGTCGGCATGGACGACGACTTCTTCGACCTGGGCGGCACGTCGCTGGTCGCCACCCGCGCGGTCAGCAGGCTGCGCGCGCTCACCGGCGCGGAGGTGCGGGTGCAGTGGTTCTTCACCGATCCCACCCCGGCGGCGCTGGCCGCCCGTATCCTGGCCGCGCTGGCCGACGACCACGATTACGACCAGGATTCGAACGCGGCGCTCGGTGTGCTGCTGCCGATCCGCACCATGGTGCCGCACGACGTGGCCGCCGCCCAGCCGCTGTTCTGCCTGCATCCGATGTACGGGCTGTCCTGGTGCTATGCGGGTCTGGCGCGGTACGTGCCCGCGGGCACACCGATCTTCGGGCTGCAGTCGCCCGCGCTCACCGAAGAGACCTACCTGCCGGAGTCGCTCTCGGAGATGGCGCAGCGCTATGTGGCCGAGATCCGCGCGGTGCAGCCGCACGGCCCCTACCGGCTGCTCGGCTGGTCGCTCGGCGGTGTGCTGGCGCACGCGGTGGCGACCCGGTTGCAGGCCGCGGGGGAGGAGATCGGGCTGCTGACCATGCTCGACAGCCATCCCGACATCGACGTCACCGACTTCCGGGCCGCGATCCGTGAGGCGCTGGCCGAACTGGGCATCGGCGCGGACGCGCTGCTGCCCGGCAACGGCGACATCCACGATCTGAGCGAGGAGGCGCTGGCCGCGCTGCACGCCACCATCCCGCCGGACATGGCGGTGCTCACTCCCGACCGGGTGCGCCGGATCTACCGCAGCGCCGTGCGCTCGGCCGAGCTGATCGCCGAGCACCGGCCGGAAATCTTCCGCGGCCGACTGGACTACTTCAGTGCGCTCGGTCACGACACGGCGGCGGACGGCTGGCAAACCTACGTCGACGGCCGGGTCGACGATCATCCCGTCGGCGTCCCGCACGATCAGATGACGTCACCGGAAGCGCTGGCGCAGATCGGTCCTCGATTGTCCGAGTTGCTGGATCCCCCGCGGTGGGAAGCGACACGGAACATGGGGCGGTCATGATCGAACCGAAACCGTTCGGGCATGATGGGCAACGGTGCGGTAACGAAGTCCCCTGTCGTGACGACTACATAGGCCGTATGGTCGGGCGTGGTGCGTGGGCATCCATCCCGGCGCGTGGGGCATGCAGAGCGAATCTCGAGACGAAGCGAAGGTGCGAAATTGATACGTCGACAGAGCCGGCGCGGTGGCCTGCGGGTCGCGGCCGCGATCGCGGCAACCGCGGTGCTCGCGGGAGTGATGACCGGTTTCGGCGCGTCCAGCGCGACAGCTGATCCGATCATCGATTCCAAGAGTCTGCTGGGCAACCCGGTCGCCCCGGACGGCTCGCGTATCACCAAAGCCGAGTACAAGGACGAGCGCAGCATCCGCTTGTACGTGTACTCGGCGGCGATGGACGAGAAGGTCATCATCGACGTCCAGCGCCCGGCCGACGCCTCGGTGCCGCGTCCGACGCTGTACCTGCTCAACGGTGCGGGCGGCGGCGAGGACGAAGCCTCGTGGCAGGCGAAGACCGACGCGCTGCAGTTCCTGTCGGACAAGAACGTCAACGTGATCCAGCCGATCGGCGGCAAGTGGAGCTACTACACCGACTGGATCAAGGACGACCCGGTGCTCGGCCGCAACAAGTGGAAGACCTTCTTCACCGAGGAACTGCCCCCGCTGGTCGACGGCGCGCTGGGCACCAACGGCGTGAACGCCATCGCGGGCCTGTCCACCTCCGGCACCACGGTGCTGGCGCTGCCGATCTCCAAGCCGGGCCTGTACAAGGCGGCCGCGGCCTACAGCGGCTGCGCGCAGACCAGCGACCCCGTCGGCGCCGAGTTCGTGAAGCTGACCGTCGAGACCTGGGGCGGCGGCAACACCGAGAACATGTGGGGTCCGGAAGGCTCGCCCGACTGGGTGGCCAATGACCCGTACGTGAACGCCGAGGGTTTGCGCGGGCTCGACCTCTACATCTCCACCGGCAACGGCCTGCCCGGCCAGTACGACACGCTCAACGGCCAGTACGCCCTCCCCGGCGCGTACGGCCTGGCCAACCAGATCGTCATCGGCGGCGTGATCGAGGCGGGCACCAACTACTGCACGCACAACCTGCAGAACAAGCTGAACGAGCTGGGCATCCCGGCCACCTACAACTTCCGTAACTCGGGCACCCACTCGTGGGGCTACTGGCGCGACGAGTTCCAGATGTCGTGGCCGGTGCTCGCGAAGGGTCTCGGTATCTGACCTCCACCGCGCTGGTGCGCAGAGCCGGGACGCCCGGCTGAATTCTCCGACCGCCTGGTCGCCGTACATCGGCAACCAGGCGGTCGGTTTTTATGGGGCGAGCGTCAACGAAAAGTTCGGTAACCCGTAAAATTCTGTTCGTGGGTATAACAC
>NZ_JBHVDM010000126.1:0-16336 GCF_042802775.1 Nocardia sp. NPDC057455
CGGCTACGCCATTCGCGGGCGGCGGCGCCGATCGGTCGCGCGACAGCGGTCCCGACCGGCCGCGGGTGACGGGGCCGACCGGCCGCCGCCCGCGGCGTCAGTCATGCGGCTCGAACGGCCGGGAAGGGCTCCCACCGGTAGGTCGTTCCCGCCGCACCGTGGAACAGCGCCAGGTCCACGGCGTCGAGCACGGCTTGGCGCGGGCCGGAACGCGCCAATTGTGCGGCGGAGACGGCCAGCCGCAGCACGCCGCCGCGACGGGCGGTGCGCGCGGCGCCCATGATCAGGGCGCGGCACCACCAGGGTTCGGCGCGGAAGCCCTCGCCGATGCCGTACACCCTGGACTTCTGCGCCATGTTGCGCTCGAGGTCGATGATCGAGGTCAGTCCGAGCGCCAACCGGAAACCGACCTCGGGCAGCGCGTCCAGCGCGCCCACCGAGGCATCCCAGCGCGGGGCCGCGAACAGCCGGGTGCGCAGGTCGGCCTGCTCCAGCACCCGGTCGGCGGCGGTCAACCGCAAGCGCGCCTCGTGCCGGGGCAGCGCGGCGAACTCGGCGCGCCGCCGCTTGGTGGCCGCTTGGTCGTAGCCGTGCAGGACGATGGCGTCGCCACGGGCCCGCCGGCCGCGCAGCCAGGCCTGCGTCGCCGGGTCGTCGAGCAACCGGTATTTGCCCTTCAGCCGCGGAGCCACCAGCAGCGAGAGCGGCACGCCGCGCCGATCCATCTGCTCGGCGAATCCCATCGCCGTGTCCCGGGTGGTGTCCCTGATCCCGGAGATCGATACGACCAGCTCAGCGTTCATGAACCCACGGTGCCAGCCGCACGTGTCCGCGACGTGCAGGCTATATGACCAGGTGGCGAACACTCCGTCACGCCTGTATCGGGCGCTCGCCCCGCGCTCGGCGCGCCACCGATACCGACTCGGCCACCGGTTCGCGCGTGTGGCCGGCCGGCGCGCTACGCGTCGGCGAGACCGACCGTGTCCAGCACCCACGCGTGCTCGAAGGCCACTTCCCGCCACTTCTCGTAGCGCCCGCTCACTCCGCCGTGGCCCGCGCTCATCTCCGTCTTCAGCAGCAGCGGCGCGTCGCCGGTCGCGGTGGCGCGCAGCTTGGCGATCCACTTCGCGGGCTCCACGTAGAGCACGCGGGTGTCGTTCAGGCTGGTGATCGCCAGGATCGCCGGATAGTCCTTGGCCTCGACGTTCTCATAGGGCGAGTAGGACTTCATGTACTCGTACACGTCCTTGTCCGCCAGCGGGTTCCCCCACTCGTCCCACTCGATCACGGTGAGCGGCAGCGACGGGTCGAGGATGGAGGTGAGCGGATCGACGAACGGCACGTTCGCCAGGATGCCCGCGAACAACTCGGGGGCCAGATTCGCCACCGCGCCGACCAGCAGTCCGCCCGCGCTGCCGCCGTCGGCGATCATCCGGTCCGGGGCGGTCGCTCCCGCGTCGACGAGATGCCGTGCGCAGGCCACGAAGTCGGTGAAGGTGTTCTTCTTGGTGAGCGTCTTGCCGTGCTCGTACCAGAGCCTGCCCATCTCGCCGCCGCCGCGCACGTGCGCGACCGCGAAGACCATGCCGCGATCCAGCAGCGACAGGCGGGCGACCGAGAACGACGGGTCGATGCTCGCCTCGTAGGAGCCGTAGCCGTAGAGCAACAACGGCTTCGGCCCGTCGGCCGCGGTGGTCTTCTTCCGCACCAGCGAGATCGGAATCCGGGTGCCGTCCTCGGCGACCGCCCACTGCCGGTGCTGTTCGTAGTCGTTCGCGTCGTAGCCGCCGAGCACGGGCTGTTCCTTGCGCAGCAGCAGCTCACCGGTGGCCGGGACGTAGTCGAACACCTGCATCGGGGTGATGAAGGAGGTCAGCCCGATCCGCAGGGTCGGCTGGGCCCACTCCGGGTTGGAGCCGACGCCGACCGCGAACAGTTCCAGATCGAAGTCGAGCTCGCGCCGCTCGCCGTAACCCGCGCCGGTCAGCGGCCACACCGCGATCCGGGTGAGCGCCTCGCGCCGGTAGCTGAGCACCAAGTGGTCGCGGAACGCGTCGATGTCCTCGAGCCGCACGTCCTCGCGATGCCCGATCAGTAGCGTCAGGTTCGACGGGTCGTCGACCGGCGCCTCGGCCAGCACGAAGTTCTCTGCCTTGACGCCGTCCACCACGTCGTTGTGCAGGATCAGGAAGCGGTCCGCACCGCCGATCACCGCGTGCTCGGCGGAGTACTCCACCCCCTCGCGGCGCGGCAGCAGCACGCGGAACTCGCCCTCGGGATCGTCGGACTCCAGCACCCAGCCCTCGCTGGTGATCTTGGATCCGACCCAGATCATCAGGTATCTCTCCGAGCGGCTGGCGCCGATGCTCACCCAGTAGCGCTCGTCGGGCTCGTGGAACACCTTCACGTCGGGATCGGTGCTGCCGAGCCGGTGCCGCCACACCGTGTCGGGCCGCCAGGACTCGTCGACGGTCTGATAGAAGACGTGGCTGCCGTCCAGCGACCAGGTCGCGCCCGGTGCGGTGCCCGCGATCTCGTCACCGAGCAGTTCGCCGGTGCGCAGATCTTTGAAGCGCAGCACGTACCGCTCGTCACCGACGTTGTCCACCGAGTAGGCCAGCAGCGTGCCGTCGTGGCTGATCGAGAACGCGCCGAGCGCGAAGAAGTCGTACCCTTCGGCCAGCTCGTTGCTGTCCAGCAGCACCTCTTCGCCCGGCACCTCGGTCTCGGTGCTCAGCTGAGGTGGTGTCCATTCGTCGATGCCTTCGGCGCCCGCGGCGATCGGGCACCGGCAGTGCACGCCGTATTGCTTGCCCTCGAAGCTGCGCGAGTAATACCAGTACTCGCCCAGCCGGGTCGGCACCGAGAGATCGGTCTCCTGGGTGCGCGCCTTGATCTCGTCGAAGATCGTCTCGCGCAAGGTGCTCAGGTGCTCGGTCTGCGCCTCGGTGTAAGCGTTCTCCGCCTCCAGATAGGCGATGACGTCGGGATTCTCCTTGTCCCGCAGCCACTCGTACTCGTCGACGAACACGTCGCCGTGGTGCACCCGCTCGGTGGGCACCGTCTCGGCGACCGGCGGCGCCATCGCGCCGCTACCGGGTTCGGAGATCGTTCCGCTGTCGAGAGCCATGGCGTCTACCCTACTGTCCGGAGGCCTCGCCGCCCGCCGCGCGGATGATGCCGTCGAGCACGTCGCTCGTCCGGCGCAGATCGTGCATCGCCTGATCGATTCTCGCGCGTTCCTCGGTGAGCTTTTCCACCAGGAACGGCGTCGCCGTGGCGTTGGGTGTGCCGTCGACGTCGTGGATGCAGGGCAGCAGTTCGCCGATGGTGTCGCTGTGCAGGCCCGCGGCGAACATCTCCTGGATGCGTCGCACCCGCTCGACCGCGGCCTCCGGATACTCCCGTTGCCCACCCGAGGACCGCTGCGCGGCCAGCAAGCCTCTGGTCTCGTAGTACCGCAGCGACCGGACGCTCACGCCGGTCCGCTCGGCCAGTTCACCGATCCGCACGTTCACTCCTTGACCTAACATCAATGTCAGGTTTTACGGTACAGCCATGCTGCTGTTGACCGAATACCGCAACCATCCGCTCGACCTGCCCAACCGGGTGGTCATGTCACCGATGACCCGGCTGCGCTCACTCCCCGACGGCTCGCCGTCCGGCGATGTCGCCGACTACTACGCCCAGCGCGCGACGGCCGGGCTCATCGTCACCGAGGGCATCTGGCCGCATTCGAGCGGTCAGAGCGAAGCGTGGGTGCCCGGATTGCAGACCACCGCGCACGTCGCGGCGTGGCGCCGGGTCACCGAGGCGGTGCACGCGCGCGGCGGCCGGATCTTCGCGCAGCTCATGCACGGCGGGCGCAAGGGGCACCCGCTCGCGCGGATCGATGGGTCCTGGCCCGCCGGACCGTCGGCGGTGCTGGACGACGACCGGGTGCATCTGATCGACGGTGGCAAGGCCGATCCGATCACGCCCGCCGCCCTCGATCACGCCGGAATCGCGGCCGCGATAGAGCACTACGCCGCCGCCGCGCGCAATGCGATGGCCGCGGGCTTCGACGGTGTCGAGATCCACGGGGCCAATAGCTATTTCCTGCACCAGTTCCTCGCCGACAACACCAATCTGCGCGACGACGAGTACGGCGGTTCCATCCCCAACCGCATGCGGCTGCCGCTGGCGGTGGTGGACGCGGTGACCGAAGCGATCGGCGCGGAACGCACCGCGATCCGGCTCTCGCCGGGCAATCCGCAGTTCAACATGTACGAGGCCGACCCGGGCCCGCTCTACCGCGCACTCGTCTCCGAACTCGACCGGCGGCACCTCGCGTACCTGCACCTCACAGACGACGACCGCTACCCCGCGCTGCGCGACCTGCGCCCGCGCTGGCACGGCACGCTCATCGCGAACATCGGCGAGAACCGCGAGCCGACCACGGCGGCGGGCGCCGAACAGGTGCTGCGCGCCGGTCTCGCCGACCTGGTCTCGTTCGGCAGGTCGTTCATCTCCAATCCCGATCTCGTGCACCGCATCCGCTACGACCTACCGCTGGCCCCCATCCGCGAAGAGTTCCTGTACGGCCGCACCGCCGAGGGCTACAGCGACTATCCGAACTGGACGGCAGCCGAATTGGTACGCGACTGACCTGCCGCTTCGAAAAGGCGAAGATCAGGCCGGGTCGGCGGACTCAGGTCCCCAGCGCACCCCGGATCGAGGCGGCGAGGTAATCCAGATCCTCCCGTCGCGGACTGGTCGGACGGCCACGCAGACCGAACCCGTCCCCCGGGGTGCGCGGGATGACGTGCAGGTGCACATGGAAGACCTCCTGCCCCGCCGTCACCCCGTCCGCCAGAAAGAAATTGACCCCGTCGCACCCCACCTCACTGGCCCGCAATGCCGCCGCCAGCCGCTGCCCCACCTGGAACAACTTCCCCCCGACCACCGGATCGAGTTCCGCCAAACTGCGCGCCGCCACCTTCGGCACCACCAGCACATGCCCCGGCGTCATCGGCCGAATATCCATGAACGCCATGACATCGTCGTCCTCGTAAACCTTGCTCGACGGCGCCCGCCCGGCAACGATATCGGCGAAAATCGTGTAGGGATTCACGACCCGCAGCCTATGCGGTCAGCTCCTGGCAGTAGCTGGGAGAAGTGGGCCCGACTCTTCACCGGACGGTGGGCAGTCGGGTTTCGCGCTGTTCAGGGGTATCGCCGATCGTAATCACTGTCCGCACCAGCGGCATGACATTGCTTTCCAGTTCCCTCCTGCGCCGAATGCCCAGGCGATGGCATCAGGCCACCACAGCGCAGGCTCGGTGTGCGGCGGTACATGCGTGTACGGAAGATGCGCCGACTCGTCCACGAAGGCGTGGATGGGCACCGAGGGACGCCCGGCCGCCGGTCCGGCCGACGAGCTGATTCGTCGCGAAGGCGTAGTCCCGCTATAGAATCGGCGACGGCGAATACCGCGCCGCGTCCGGGTACCGGTCGACCAGTTTCTGTACCTGCCCGATGACGTCGGCGGCCTGGGATTCGGCCGCGCCGACGAACGCGGACTTGTCGGCCAGCGCCGCGTCGAGGGCGGGGCGATCGAGCGGGAAACGCGGGTCGGCGGCGAGCCGGTCCAGCAGGTCGGGCTCGCGGCCCTGCTCGCGCATGGCCAGGGCGACCGCGACGGCGTGTTCCTTGATCACCTCGTGCGCGGTCTCCCGGCCGACACCGGCCCGGACGGCCGCCATGAGCATGCGGGTGGTGGCGAGGAAGGGCAGGTACCGGTCCAGTTCGCGGGCGACCACGGCCGGATAGGCGCCGAACTCGGCCAGGACGGTGAGGAAGGTTTCCATCATCCCGTCGATTGCGAAGAACGCGTCCGGCAGCGCGACGCGGCGCACCACCGAGCAGAACACGTCGCCCTCGTTCCACTGCGCGCCCGCCAGCTCGGCCGCCATCGAGGCGTAACCGCGCAGCACCACCTGCAAGCCGTTGACGCGTTCGCAGGAGCGGGTGTTCATCTTGTGCGGCATCGCCGAGCTGCCCACCTGACCGGGCTGGAAACCCTCGGTGACCAGCTCGTGCCCGGCCATCAGCCGGATGGTGTGCGCGAACGAGGACGGGCCCGCGCCCACCTGCACCAGCGCGGAGAGCACGTCGTGATCCAGCGAGCGCGGGTAGACCTGGCCGACGCTGGTGAAGACGGTCGCGAAACCCAAATGCCTGGCCACCTGCTGCTCCAGCCGGGCGAGCTTGGCCGAGTCGCCACCGAGCAGGTCGAGCATGTCCTGCGCGGTACCCATCGGGCCCTTGATCCCGCGCAGCGGGTAACGGTCGATCAGCTCGCGCAGCCGGGTGAGCGCGATCAGCAGTTCGTCGGCGGCGGAGGCGAACCGTTTACCGAGCGTGGTGGCCTGCGCGGCCACATTGTGCGAGCGGCCCGCCATCACCAGCGCCTGGTATTCGGCGGCGCGCACGGCCAGTCGCGCGGCGATCGCGACGCCGTGGGCGTGCACGTGTTCGAGCGAGAGCCGGATCTGCAGCTGCTCGACGTTCTCGGTGAGGTCGCGGCTGGTCATCCCCTTGTGCACGTGCTCGTGCCCGGCCAGCGCGTTGAACTCCTCGATGCGCGCCTTCACATCGTGCCGGGTGACCCGCTCCCGTTCGGCGATGGAGGCGAGATCCACCTCGTCGAGCACCCGCTCGTAGTCGGCGATGACGCCGTCGGGCACGTCGACACCCAGCTCCGCCTGCGCCCGCAACACCTCCAGCCACAGCCGCCGCTCGAGCACGATCTTGTGCTCCGGTGACCACAGGTGCACCAGCCCAGGACTGGCGTAGCGGGTGGCGAGGACATTGGGGACGATGCTCACGTCCGGTCAGTCTAGTGCGCGGTAACGATCCACTTGCTGGGGCGTGGCACGCACGGGACCGTCGGCGCTCGCGTAGGCCGCCGGTTCGGGGGTGGACGCCCGCGCCGGGGGCGCGACGATGTCGATCACTTCCAGCAGCGCGCCGCGGGCCATCCGCCGCGGTTCCGGGTCCATCTCGGTGAGCGCGGCGACCACCGCGCCGTCCACCACCGCGACCAGTCTGCGCAGCTGTTCCGGACGCACCATCCGGTCGGATCGGCGCAGCACGTCGGCCAGCAGTTCGTCCAGCTGGGCGCGCAGCCGTAGCTGGACTTCGCGCAGCTCGGGGTGCCGCGCCGAGGCGACCGACCGCTCGTAGCGGGCGATCAGCTGCCCGCGCGCGCCCTCGTCGGCGCCGTCGCTGCCCACCAGCAGGTCGAGCACCAGGTCGACGGTGGCTTCCGCGCCGCGGCGGCGATGGCTGACCTCGCCGACCCGCCTGCGCATCGCGTCCAGCTCGGCATTGCCGCTGAACTCGACCGCGCGTGCGATGAGGTCGTCCAAGGATTCGAAGTAGTAGGTGGTCGACGCCAGGGGCAGATCAGCGCGCGTCGCAACCGAACGATGCCGCACCGCCTCGAACCCGCCTTCGAGCAGGAGTTCGGCGGCGGCGGCTATCAAAGCCTGGCGACGCCGTTCGCCTTTCGGGGTCGTCGCGGTGATCACCGTGCCATCGTGCCAGTCGTCATCAGTTCTTCCAGGGGAAATCGGCGAGGAAAAGCAACCATCGTTGTTTTACCGCATCCGCGCGGCAATGGTGCCGAACTGCGGAAAGTTCTTGCCGGAGAAAGCTTTCACCCACCGAGATAGTGCCCTAGACGCAGCAGCGCCGCCTTGATGTCCGCGGTGGCTCCGGCGAACGAGAAACGAACCGTGCGGTGTCCGTTGACGGTGTCGAAATCGACCCCCGGCGCGAGTGCGACGCCCGTGTGGTTCAGCACGTCGGCGCACCAGGCGCGGGAGTCGTCGGTGAGGTGACCGATGTCGGCGTAGGCGTAGAAGGCGCCGTCGGCGGGGGCGAGGTCGGTGATGCCCAGTTTCGGCAACCCGTCCAGTAGCAAGCGCCGGTTCACCGCGTACCGCCGGACGTGCCCGTCGAGTTCCTCCTTGGCCTCCGCCCCGAACGCGTGCAGCGCCGCGTACTGGGAGATGGCGGGCGGGCACACGGTCAGGTTGGAGGCCAGCCGCTGCAACGCGGGGCGCAGCCCGCTCGGCACCAGCATCCAGCCCAGCCGCCAGCCCGTCATGGAGAAGTACTTGGAGACCGAGCCGATCACCACCGATTCCCGCGAGGTCTCCCAGGCCGACGAGGTCGCGTTGTCGGCGCCCGCACTGTCGTAGGTGATGCCGTGGTAGATCTCGTCGGAGATCAACAAGGTGCCGTGCTCCTCGCACCAGCGGGCCAGCGCGGCGAGTTCGGCGGGGGCGATCATGGTGCCGGTGGGGTTGGCGGGGCTGGCCACCACCAGACCGGCGGGCGGCTCCGGGAGCGCCTCGAGCATGGCGACGGTGGGCTGGAATCTGGTCTGGGCGCCGCAGTCGAGTTCGAGCACTCGGCAGCCGAGCGCGGCGAGGGTGTTGCGATAAGCCGGATAACCGGGACGCGCGACCACGACGGTGTCCCCCGGGTCGAACGCGGCGAGGAAGATCAACGAGAACGCGCCGGACGAGCCGGTCGTCACCACCACGTCGTCCGCATCGACCTGGTAACCATAAGTGTCCCGATGGTGTTCGGCGATCGCTTCCCGGATCGCCAGGATGCCGAAAGTCTCGGTATAACCGAGCAATTCGGACCCGATGGCCAGCTCGGTCGCGCGCAGGACCGGCGCGGGCGCCGGCGTCGACGGCTGCCCGGCGGCGAGCACGAGCACATCACCGTGGGTCCGGGCGCGTTCCGCGGCGGCTTTCCAGACATCCATCACGTAGAAAGGTGGAATGGTCGACCGGCGAGATTCTCTGGACACTCGACAGACGGTAGAGCACCCGTTCCCGCACGGTCGCGGTTATGGTCTCCCCTGATGCTCGATAAGTCTCGACGAGGCGGGCTCGACCGAGTGCGCGGAGTGGCCGGCGTCGGCGTCATTCCGCCCGATTGGCGCGCGCGCTCGCCGCGACGCCCCGGCAAGCGGCTCATCGGGGGTGGCGGCAAGCTCGATCCGCGCGCCCGGTGGGGCCGCCGCCACCACTTGCGAGCCTGGTGGGAGCGCAAACCGGACCCTCGCGACCTGTGGCGGCGCAAACCCACCGGCGAGGAGTTGCTCGCGTTGGCGCGCAAGCACCAGGTGCTGCTGGCCGGGTTCGTCGCGACCGCGGTGTTCGCCGCCGGCGACACGTCGTTCGCCGGGACGGTCACCGATCGCACTCCCGCGCCGGATCGCGCCCAGCGCGTCGCCGTCGCGTATCCGCCGCAGATGCAGAACACCCCACCGTCGGTGACGAGGTTGCTCAACGCGATCGCCAATGGAGAACGGCTGCGCGAGCAGGCCGTGGTCGCCGCCGCCGCGCGCGCGACGCTGGAACGCGCGAAGGCCGAGGCCGCCGCCGCCGTCGCAGGCGAGCGTCAACCGTGGATGACCGCGACCGCGCCGGTGCAGCCCGGGGCGCTCCCGCCTGGCGGCGGGGGGTTCGTTCTACCCAGCCGCGGTGTCTTCACCTCCGGCTTCGGGTCACGCTGGGGCACATTCCACAACGGCATCGATATCGCGGGCCCGATCGGGACCCCGATCTACGCGGTCGCCGCCGGCACGGTCATCGACGCGGGACCGGCGCAGGGCTTCGGGCTCTGGGTGCGGATCCGCCACGACGACGGCAGCATCACCGTCTACGGGCACATGTACGACTTCTTCGTCTCGGTCGGCGAGCGGGTGCCCGCGGGGATGCAGATCGCCCGCATGGGCAACCGCGGCGACTCCACCGGCCCGCACCTGCACTTCGAGGTGCTCGTCGGCGGGCAGCACGTGGACCCGCAGCAATGGCTGGCACTGCGCGGACTCACGTTCGGCTGAGCGGGACGCTCGCGATGGGTCTGCGCCCACCCGCCGGCCACGGAGTGTGGATGTGCACCGGCGCGATGCCGATCCGACCGTTCATACGCGCGAGCGCGCGCCGGACGAGCCGCCGGTTCAGACCTCGATGCGCCCCTCGACGGCGGCCAAGCCGATGTCCGTGCGGTAGTGGCTGCCCGGCAGTTTGATGGCGGCGATGCGGTCGTAGGCGCGGGCGCGGGCCTCGGCGAGGTCGGCGCCGACGCCCACCACGTTCAGCACCCGGCCGCCCGCGGAGAGCAGGGCGCCGTCTTCGCGCTGCGTAGTGCCCGCGTGCAGCACCGTCGCGTTCTCGTCGAACGCGCCCTCCCCCGCCCCGGAGATCGCGTCGCCGAGGCGCGGGCGGCCCGGGTAGTTCTCCGCGGCGAGCACCACGGTGATCGCCGAGCCGTCACGCCAGCGCGGCGGGGCGACCTGCGCCAGCGTGCCGGTGGCGGTCGCGTACAGCAGCTCGCCGAGCGGGCTGTCCAGCAGCGCGAGCACCGCCTGCGTCTCGGGATCGCCGAAGCGGCAGTTGAATTCGACCACGGCGGGACCGGACGCGCCGATCGCCAACCCCGCGTAGAGCAGACCGGAGAATCCGCTGCCCCGCCGCACCAGTTCGGCCGCAACGGGTTTCACCACGTCCTCGACGATCGCCGTGGCGGTCGATTCGGGCAGCCAGGGCAGCGGCGTGTAGGCGCCCATGCCGCCGGTGTTGGGCCCGGTGTCGCCGTCGCCGACGCGCTTGTGGTCCTGCGCGGGCAGCAACGGAACCACCGTCTCGCCGTCGACCAGGCAGAACAGCGAGACTTCCGGTCCGTCCAGGAACGATTCCAGCAGCACCGGGTGGCCCTGCTCGAGCAGTTCTGCCCCGTGGTCGCGCGCGGCGGAGCGGTCGGCGGTCACCACCACGCCCTTGCCCGCGGCGAGTCCGTCGTCCTTGACCACCCAGGTGGGACCGAAGCGGTCGAGCGCGTCGTCCAACTCGGCCGGGTTGTCCACCACCTCGCTGTGCGCGGTGCGCACGCCCGCAGCGGACATCACGTCTTTGGCGAATGCCTTGGAGCCCTCGATCCGGGCGGCCGCGGCCGACGGCCCGAAGCACGGGATGCCCGCGATGCGCAGCGCGTCGGCGACACCGAGCACCAGCGGGACCTCGGGACCGACCACCACCAGGTCGGCGTCCACCTCCGTGGCCAGCGCGACCACGTCCTCGGCGGCGCATGGGTCGACCGGGCGGACCTGCGCGTGCTGGGCGATGCCGGCATTGCCGGGCGCGGCGAAGAGCGCGGTCACCGCGGGGTCCCGGCGCAGGGCCAGGACGAGGGCATGTTCACGGGCTCCGGAACCGATGACGAGTACACGCACGGCAGACAGCCTAAACGAGCCGTTCGGCGTCTTCGCCGCTGCCGGTGCGCGCGAAGGGGATGATGAATAGGGACAACGGATGTGGGGCCTGACCGCTCCTGCCACCGGAGCACCCGAAGGAAGTACAGACAATGGGGCTGATCGACGGACTGATGGGCAACGCCGGCCGGATCGATCCGGGGCAGGCGCAACAGGAGTACGGCAAACTCCTCGGCAACGGCGAACAGGTCTATGCCGCGTACCTGCTGGTCCGCGACGCGATGCTGTTCACGAACCGCCGCCTGATCCTCATCGACAAGCAGGGCGTGACCGGCCGCAAAGTGAGCTACCACAGCGTGCCCTATCGCGCGATCACCCATTTCTCGGTAGAGACCGCGGGCACCTTCGACCTGGACGCCGAACTGGCCATCTGGATCGCGGGCACCGCGGAACCGCTGTTGAAGCGGTTCAACCGGCAGGTGGACATCTACGAGGTGCAGGGCATCCTGTCGCACTTCGTCGCGGTGTAGCGCGGGCCGGTCCGGCGCCCCGGCGCACCGCCCGGTCTACGCTGCGGGACATGGCTTCTGTCTTCAGCGCGATCATCGCCGGTCAGCTTCCGGGCCGCTTCGTCTGGGAGGACGACGAGTTCGTCGGCTTCCTCACCATCGCCCCGGTAACCCCTGGTCACACCCTCGTGGTGCCCCGCAAGGAGATCGACCAGTGGCAGGACGTCGACGCCGACACCTTCGCCCGGCTCACCGCCGTCGCCCAGAAGATCGGCCGGGCCGTCCGCGCCGCGTGGGACGCACCGCGCGCCGGTCTGCTGATCGCGGGATTGGAGGTGCCGCACCTGCACGTCCATGTGTTCCCCGCCTTCTCGATGGGGAACTTCGACATCTCCGGCGCCGACCCGAACCCGAGCCCCGAGTCCCTGGACGAAGCCCAGGCCAAGATCAAGCAGGCGCTGCGCGACCTCGGCTACGGCGCCGGCGTTCCCGACTGAATCGCGCGTGAGAAGGGTCCGGCCGCGCCGCGCGTCCGAACCCTTCCGCTTCCTATCGTCAGCCCTGCACGTCGTGCAGCGGGGTGTCCACCCCGCCCACCGCTACCGTCGCCAGCGTCTGAGCCGGCGTCCAATAGATCCGGCCGTGCTCGAAATCCTGATAGGTACCGGTGTCCCAGGGGATCTCGTCGCTCGTCGGCCAGCCCAGCGGCCCGTTCTCGTAACCCGAGCGGTTCCAGCGGTCGCGGATCGCGCCGTGCACCCAGTAGACGCTGCCGCTCGATTGCCGCCGGTAGAGCGCGCCGCCTTGGAAGCCTTGCACTTCACCCGCCACCTGGCCGTCCGGCCTGGACAGAACGGCGCGGTCGGTGATCGGGTAACCGAGCGGACCGGCCTCCCAGCCCAATGCCTCGAACTTTCCCCACAGTGTCTCCGGGATGGCGTGTGCACCGGTGTCCGGATGCCAATAGATGTACCCGTGCTCGAACTGGGCGAAGCGGCCCGCCCCATCGGGCGTCGTCGTCTCCCCCGCCGTGATCCGGGTGCCCAGCCATGGATTCGCGGCGGCGCAATCGTTGATCGCGTTCGGCTCCGAGCCGGTGGGCTCGCCGGTGGCGAAACCGCGCACGTCGTCGGCGAACACGTCCCAGGGAAAATTCGGCCCCACGTCGGTGTGCGTGCCGATACCGAGACACTCGGTGACGTACTTGTGGTCGGAGATGCCCTGACGCCGCTGATAAGGCGGCGCGATGACATGCGTGTCGAACCCGTATTTGCGCGCGTCCTGCACCGCGAGCCAAGCCGCGATCCGGATGTCGTCGCGGATGCGCAGCCAGTCGTTGCGGCTCCATGCGGCGCGGCTGCCCGCGAAGCAGAGGTTGATCGTGAACGAGTTCGCGTCCAGCACCGACCAACTGGCCAGATCGGTGTCGACCACGTCTACCACTACGCGATCGCGCACGGTGTAGTGGTAGCTCACCCCGTTCGCCGGGTTGTTGAGGTAGTTGGCCAGGCTCTCGGCCGTTCCGTTGCCTTCCTGGGTGTGCAGCAGGAAGTTCTCGACGCGCGCCCCATGACGGCTGGACGCGGAGTCGCCCATTCGGTCCAATTCGACGTAATCCGGTTTCTGCATGGCTCCCCCTGGATTCGAGATGGCCTTCGACCACTGGCCGTAGTCGTCGGCGAGAACCTTGTTCACATCCACCCCGACGCCGGCGACCCGGTCGCGGTCGATGCGGACCTGATGGATCTGCGCGGCCGGGTGGTCGCCGTTGATCGACGAATCGCCGGACCAGTTGTGTTGCCAGAACCAGTTGGCGACGCCGTCCTCGAGCGCCCAGTCGATGCACCGGGCATTGCCGTACATGCCGGTCCATTCCATTCCGACAACCGATGCCCAGCCCCGCAGAAACGGAGCGATCAGCGAATTCCACTCCGCCAACGATGGATTCGCGTCGACAGGCGCATACAACGGACGGAAACGGGGGCCGCCGGCCGCGAGGTGATAATCGAGCGCGATCCGCGCATGACGCACACCCGCCTCGTAACCGCCTTTCCAGTCCGACGTCTCACCTTTGCCGTACTGGTAATTGCTCACTATCTCGAGCCCGATGGCGCGCAATCGGTCGCAGTAGTCCCGCCGCAGCGGCTTCGCACCGAAATTCGTGCCCGGACGGGAATCGCTGAAGTAGCCGATGACGCCCGCGTATCCGGCGTCCTTGATCGCTTGCGGCTCGATGAGTGCGGCGGAGAAGTCGATCAGCTCAGGCATCGCGCACCCCCGAGGTCGTACGAGCCCGCGTATCGGTCCGCGGCAACGCGTTGTATTCGTACATCTCAGCAACTTTCGACGGATGAAGAACCCGATACAGCTAGGTTCACCCGAATATGCGCGAAGTATGCCGACATGTCTCTTTTGTAGCTCATCCGGTGTTTGCGCGTGACCTGAACAGGCTCATCACGAGACCTGTTTGCGCACACCAGACTACAAACAGACTCGTAGCCGAAAACATGCTCGTCAGTCGGTAATCAGATTCGCTGAAGATTCGCTAACGGCCGTCATGTTGGTCGGCCGCTTCGCTCGACTATTTCGGCCGGACCTGGAATGACGAATCGTCCAAGCCTTCCACCCGAATTCGGATCTGACGTGCGCGGCACCTCGATCACGAAACAGGCGCAAGTTACCCACCCGGCCGAGCCAGTACCCGTCGATCCGCTCAAATCTTGACGCCGGCCCACTTCGCGAACCGGGCCAGGGAGTCGGTTCCGCGGCGAGCGTGGGCGAGTATGCGGACGGTCTCGTGGACCTGGGGATGATTGCGCGTCAGTCCCGGTGCGATCCGACGTGCTCGGTCCAGACTGGCGAGGGCGCGCTGCTTGTCCCCGTGCAACAACCACGCGCGAGACACGTCGATCCAGTGATGCCCGGCACGGGACGGCGTGACCGAGGCCGGTAGCCGAATCCGCTCGGCGCGTGTGACCGCGGTCGTGCCATCCGACAACTCGACGGGCACAGCCACGGAATGGATCGCGACGTTCGGCAAATGGAACCCGGTCCCGTACTCCTGATACCGGTCGGAGGTGATCGCCTCGCCGATCCGGCGTGCTTCCCGGAGATGTGTGTCGGCGGTATCGGCGTCGAGCGCACGGGCCGCCAGTATCGACCCGCGCAGGTGCAACGCACCCCGCACCGCGAGGACTTCCGGTGTCGTGGGTAGCTGTTCACCGGCGGCGTGCGCGCGTTCGATGATCCGCAGCCCACCGGCGTACGCGCCGGAGTACAGCAGGATCAGCGCGCGATGGTAGTCCGCCGCGAGCGGCCACGCAGGGTCACCACTGCGTTCCGCGGCCCACACGCAGCGTTCGGCGGCCAGCCCGGCGAGGTCGAGGTAGCCGTACCGGTAGGCGACCGACGATGCGCTGTTGTAGGCGTAGGCGAGCGTCGAATAGATCGTCTCCAGGCGATGCCCCGACGGCTCGTCGCTCGCGAGCAGGTGCAAACCATGGATCACGTCAGGCAGTTCGGCAGTGTGCTCGCCGTACCGGCCGCGGCGCCTGCTCTCCTGGACTCGATGCAATGCCGCGGTCAGCTCTTCCAAGGTGGTCGGCGAACTCAGTGGTTCGTCGTTGAACGCCAGGATCTTTCGGCGCAGCTCGCGGATGGTGGCGTGCGCCCCGGCATCGTCGCGCACCGGGGTGTAGGGCTGCCCGGTCAGGTCGTCGATGTTCACCCCGAGGGCGCCGGCCACGGCCGCGACGAACGCGGGCGAGGCTGGGCGGGCGCCCCGCTCGACCTTGCGCAGCAGCGACACCGAGACGTTCGCCTTCTGCGCGAGCTGTAGCTGTGTGAGCCGAACGAGCTTCCGCGCCCTGGCGGTACGTTCCCCGATCCCGGCATCGTCCATGCCTCCACGGTGACACACGATGTGCCGCTTCGCAGGGGCTCATCCAGGACAAGGTATCCGCAGGCCCCGGTGTCGGGTTTGAGCGCTCGGATTCCCCGGCGCCGGGCGCCCGACCAAACCACACACAACACGCAGAGGGGTACAGCCAATGCCCGCAGAACTCGCAGTCACCCTGATCGTCATGGCCGCCGTCGGCGGTCTGCTGATACTCGTCTTCTGGGTGCTGCCCTGGTTGATCGACGTCGGCGGCGAGCCGGAGGAGTCCGTCCCGGCGCGCGAGATCTTCGCGCGGCTGGAGGACGAGCAGCGATGACGACGCGACGTTCCTGGGTCGAGGACTACTGCGAAGACGGCAATATGCCTGCCGACGACGAACACGCGCAAGGGCTGATGAATCTGCACGCGAGCTGCACCCCGCCATGCCCGCGAAAGCGGAGCGCCGAGCGCTACCTCCGCGAGCGCGACGAAGGCAAGAGCCGCGGCCGCTACCCCTGAGCTTCAGACGCGCAGCGGCTGACAAGAGCCCCCTGTCAGGATTGAACTGACGACCGCTCGCTTACAAGGCGAGTGCTCTACCACTGAGCTAAGGAGGCGGGAAAGCGGTTGTCATCATAACCGGGGCTGCCGTCCGGGTGACAACGGAAC
>NZ_JBHVDM010000127.1:0-2404 GCF_042802775.1 Nocardia sp. NPDC057455
GCGGCCCGCGAGCTGCACGTCGGCGAAAAGGCGTACAAGGCGAGTGGGTGTGAACGGATCACCGCACCCGACGGCGGACGCATCCACTTCCGGATATACGGCTCGGTCGTCCACGGCGGGGCGTGCCGCGGGCTCAGTGTTGACCGCGTCTACGTCGACCATTCGGACCTGCATGCGAGCCTCGCGCCGTGCCTGCTGCTCGCACCCGACGGGCTCGCGAACGTAGTGCACTGCTGAGCATCGGATCGGCCCGAGCATGGCTCAGCTTCGCCGCACCACGACCACGCAGAAAGGTCTAGGTTGGCAGCATCAAAAGCAAGTCGCGCGGCTCAAAGCTCAGCACGTAGACGGGGCGCCGTGCTGGTGGTGCGGCGACCCTATGTGGAACGGCCAAGACCTCGAGGGCGATCACAGCATCCCGCGCTCGAAGGGTGGGCAACTCGCCGACCGGCTGCTACATGCCGCGTGCAACAAGCAACGTGGCGACGGAAGCAACGACGACGCGCGTCCCGCACTACGCCGTCGCAACGGCGGACACGATAGAAACGTCATCGTCTGGGACCTGTAAGCGCCGAGGCATTGGCTAATCGGCAGTTATCAACTGCGGCAAGGAAATTCGATTGCAGAGAGTTAACTGTCATGTTCGCTAGAAGGTAACCAATAGGTATGCTCAAAATTTGCTAGAGGGGGGTGGGCCAACCTGACGCCCTGTCAGCTTGGCTCTCTCTCCCCCCATGGATCGCCTATCACACCGAGGGTTGGAGCGCAACCCCCAATCTAGTTACCTTGCAGCGACTTTCAGTTACCTGGTTGCAAATATCTTGCAGCACAGTATATTTCGCCTGTCAAGCGTTGCGCTGCTGGAATGGGCCGAGCGGCGCGAATGTCGACACGGCCGGCGTCGGCATAACCGCAGGTCAGGGGATTTGTGTTCGAGAGTGAGGCGGCGCCTGCCTCGGACTCCGCGCCTGCTTCGAAGCCATCCACCGCCCCGGCACTCTCGCCCGTCGGTGCGCGGCTCGGGGGTCGGCGGCAGCTAACCGGTTCGCGTCTGTGGTTAACGTTGCGCGAATCTGAAAAGGCACATTTCAGGCGCGAATGTCGCTGAGAGGTTGCCCGATTTGAGCGTTCCGAAGTTAGCCGAAAAGGTTGCCGAGCCGGTTGCTGGAGGTAACTGGAGGTTGCGCCGGGGGTTGCCCGAGTTAACTGGATTCGTGTAGCAACGTCGGAAGGTTGGTAACTGGTGAATCGCCTTGCCGTGCAGACGGATCCGGCAACCCGACCGTGAACGATACCGCAGCCGGAAACGCCGCCGACGACCTCCGACCCGACGGGCTCGGACCGCGCGCCTCGGCGCTGTGGGATGACATGGCCTTCGCCGGACATCCGGCGTGGTGGGCGGTGCTGCTCGGCGAAGCCTGCCGATTGGCCGACCGCCTCGACCGCCTCGACGCGCTGCTCGTCGGCGACTCGTATGCATGGGCGCGACTGGAGTTCGACGACGTCGACGAGGCCTACGACCTACGCGTCGACGCGGCCGCGGCCGAAGCACGGCAGACAGCATCGGCGCTGCGGTTGATCCTCGCTCAGCTCACCCCGGCCGGCGGCCGCGCCTCGAAGCCACAATCGCCGGCGGGGGGTGACGGGCGACCGCCACAAGAAGGGGGCAACACGCTTGCTGATGTCCTCGCCGGCCGTTGGGCTGGTCGGCAAACAGGAACCTAGGGTTGCGTGCTACCCGGCCGCGGTCGTCTCGCGTGAGGCCGGCGAACGCGCACTCGACATCGCCGATATCGCCGGGCGTAACTGGCCTCAGTGGCAACAAACGTGCGTGCTCGAAGGGATGGCGACGCGCGCGGATGGGCGTTGGGCCGCGCGCGAGGTGTGCGTGCTGTGCAGCAGGCAGAACGGAAAAAACGGTGGCCTCGAGATCGTCGAACTCGGGTGGCTGCTGAACGAGCCCGGCATATCGGTACTGCACACCGCGCACGAGACCGTTACCGCAATGGAAGCAATGGACCGGCTAGTTGGGCTGCTCGGCTCGCATCCGTTGCTCGAAGCGGAGATCGCACCGCGCGGAATCCGCCGCGGCAACGGAAAGGAAATGATCCGATTCCGCAACGGATCGGTAATCCGATTCCGCACGCGGACAAAGAGTTTCGGTCGGGGTTTCAGTGTGGATCGGCTCGTGATCGACGAGGCAATGATCTACTCGCCGGCCGCGAAAGCCGCGCTCGAACCGATGCTCACCACGGCGGACAAACCCGGGTCGACCGGCCGCGGCGCACAGATTTGGTACCTCGGGTCGGCGCCGGACGGTGGCCGGGAATCGACGACGACGCCGACCACGTGTTCGGCGACCGCGAGGTGTGGCGAGACATGGCCTACGAGACGCGGCCGACGC
>NZ_JBHVDM010000127.1:2499-9103 GCF_042802775.1 Nocardia sp. NPDC057455
CTCGGCGCCGGACGGTGGCCGGGAATCGACGACGACGCCGACCACGTGTTCGGCGACCGCGAGGTGTGGCGAGACATGGCCTACGAGACGCGGCCGACGCTGGTCGGCGACATCGCGATCGGGTACGCGGTGTCAGACGACCGCAAGTGGATCACCTTCGCCGCGGCGCAACGCACGTCGACCGGACGCATACACCTCGAGGTCGGATACCACGAGGCACCGACACCCGCGGCCGCCGACCGGTTGATAGCGCTCGTGCTGCGGTTGGATCCGTGCGCGCTGGTCGCCCGGGCGGCGCCGGCGCCGGCGGCGACGCTGCGGACACCGTTGCTCGCCGCGTCGCTCGAGCCCGAGGAACTCACCGGGCCGCAGTACGTCGAGGCCTGCGGCGGCATGTACGACGACGCGGTAAACGGGCTCCTGTCGCACAGCGACGACCCGCGGATGAACGCCGCGGTCGACGGGGCGTTCTCGAAGCTGCCCGGCGCGGTGTGGCAGGCACGAACGGGCGGGGTGATTTCGCCGTTGGAGGCGGCGACGTGTGCGCGGCAAGGGCTGCTGATCTACGGCGGGTTGATCGGTGCGCCGCTGGGGCCCGCGGGGGATGAGACCTATCAGGACGACGACGAGTTCTCCGTGTTCGACGCTGCCTTCTAAGGAGGTGAAACGTGGCCGAAACCGTGTCTACCGCACCAACTTTCGAGCTGGGCTATGTGAACCAGTACCTCACCGATTGGCAGCAGTGGGACCAGGACGAGAAGGTACCCGACCTACAGTGGCCGAACTCTGTCCACGTATATAGGCGCATGGCATCCGAGGACAGCCGGGTGTTGTCGGTGCTGGAAGCGATCGGGCTGCCGATTTTGCGAACCGAGTGGAGGATCGACCCGAACGGCGCGCGCGACGAGGTGACGGAGTTCGTCGCGAACAACCTCGGATTGCCGATCGTGGGTGCCGAGGCGCCGTCGTCGCAGCCGCGAATCAAGGGCCGCTTTCAGTGGGGCGAGCACATCGAAACGGCGTTGTTGAAGCTGCGCGACGGACACCAGTATTTCGAGCAGCTGTACCGCGTCGGCGACGACGGGCGGGCGTATCTGCGCAAGCTGGCACCGCGACCGTCGACGACGATTACCCGGATCCATGTCGCGCAAGACGGCGGGCTGGAATCCATCGAGCAGCGGCCGCCCGTCGGCGGAAAGTTGCTCTATCCGCTGACGACCGTCGAGATTCCGGTGTCGCGGTTGGTGGTTTACCGGCGTAAACCCGAACCGGGCGATTGGGTGGGACGGTCGCTGCTGCGGCCGGCCTACAAAAACTGGCTGCTCAAAGACGAATTCATGCGTATCGAGGCGGCGGCCGCGCGGCGCAACGGCATCGGTGTACCGGTCATGCACGCGCCGCCCGGCGCCGACGAGGCGACCATTAGGTCATATCAGAAGATGGCGTCGCGCTACCGCGGCGGCGAAACCTCCGGCCTCGGATTGCCGCACGACGCGAAAGCCGCGCTGCTCGGTGTCTCCGGCAACCTGCCCGACATCCGCCGGGCGATCGAGTACCACGACAAGTCGATCGCTCTCGTCGGGCTCGCGCACTTTCTCAACCTCGACCGCGGCGGGTCCTACGCCCTCGCCAGCGTGCAAGCCGACGTGTTCGTGCAGAGCGTTCAATCGATCGCCGAATCGATCCGGCGGACCGCGCAAGCGCACGTCGTCGAGGACCTCGTCGATATCAACTTCGGTGAGGACGAACCGACGCCGCGCCTGGTGTTCGACGAGATCGGATCGCGGCAGGATCTGACCGCGTCGGCGCTGAAAATCCTGATCGACGCCGGGCTCATCCTTCCCGACCCGCGGCTCGACGCGTTCGTGCGCCAGCAATACGGGATGCCGCCGGCCGAGCCCGACGAGGAACCGGTCGACGACGCCGTGCAGACGCCCGCCCCGGCCGCGCCGCCCGCCGCGCCGGTCCCGGTGCCTGCGGCCGCGCGGCGGCGTGCCAGCGACCGGCAAGAGGTGCTGTTCTAGTGGCCGACGTCGAAGTGCCCGACCGTCCCGTGCTGGTCACCGTGCCTGATGTCGAGCTAGTGCAAGTCGGGCATTGGGACATCTCGACGGGCCCGCTGGACGTCACCAGCGACGACCTGTATTCGGCGGTCGCGGCGCTGGCGTGCCCGGCGGTGCGTAACCCGGTGCTGAAACTCGGGCACACCGACCCGCGGTTCGACGGCGAGCCCGCGGTCGGGTGGGTGGGGGACATGGCGGTAACGAGCGACGGTACGACGCTCGTCGGTGATTACCGCGGCGTCCCGGCGTGGCTTGGTGAGGTGATGGCCTCGGCGTACCCCGACCGATCGTTCGAGGGTTACATCAACTTTCGGTGTCAGATCGGGCACATTCACCCGCTCGTCATCTCGGCGATTGCGCTGCTCGGGGTGACCCCGCCCGGTATCGGCACCCTCGCGAGCTTGCAGGACATCGCCGCGTTGTACGGCGTCGCTGCCTCATCCGAACCGCCGCCCGGCGGCTCTGCGTTCACCGTCACCATCCGAAAGGAATCGACCATGCCCGCACCATTGGCGACCCGGGTCGCCGCGGCGGCGACCGTCGAGGACGTGCGCCGCTCGTTCTACGACGGTCCGGCCGCCGACAACTGGTGGTGGATCGAAGACATGTTCATCGACCCGCCCGAGGTGATCGCCGTCGACGAGTCGAACGGCTCGCTATGGCGGGTGCCGTTCGATGCCTCGGGCGACGAAATCGTCTGGGCCGACGCGCAAGAGGTCAAGCGCGAATACGTCGCCGCGTCGACCGGACTGCGTCGGCCGGTCGCGCAGTGGGCATCGGCAGCCGAATCGCGGCCCGGGAACCGCCGGGCGCCAACACAGCGACCCTCTGCGAGTGCGGAGGTGAAAGGAGAGGAGAAAGGTATGTCTGACCTGTTGCAGAACCTCCGCACGCGTCTCGGGCTCGACGACGCCGCCGACGAGGCGGCGGTGCTCGCCGCGCTCGACGAGGTGTTGCCCGGCGAGAACGACGACGACAAGGGCGACGACGAGGGCGAGGGCGACGGCGAGGGCGAGGGCGACGGCGACGAGGGCGCGACGCCCCCGGCCGCGCTCACCGCCTCGCGCTCGCAGGTGATCGACACCAAGGCCCTCGCCTCGGGAGTGGTCACCATCGACGCCGCCACGCTCGCCGAGCTGCGCGCGAAGGCCGAGCGCGGCGACCAGGCGCGCGCCGAGCAGGAGAAGCGCGACCGCGAGTCGCTCGTCGCTGCGGCGATCAGCGACGGCCGGATCCCGCCGGCGCGGCGCGATCACTGGTTGCGCTCGCTCGAGGTCGACCCCGACGGGAGCCGCGCGCAGCTCGCGTCGCTGGCGCCCGGGCTCGTGCCTGTGAGCCCGATCGGGCACGGCGTCGACGGCGGAGAGCAGTCCGTCGCCGCGGCCGCCGACATCCGCAAGTCCGACCTTTACCAGAACTGGAGCATCTGACATGAGCGCAGTCCCAATCGTCACCAAGGCCGGGCCGCGGACCTACACCCCCGACGAACCGATCCTCGGCGGACAGCTCGTCGAGGCGCGCACCGGCGGGAAGATCGGCGTTGCCGCGGCGGGTTCGGTCAAGGTGCTCGGCGTCGCCCTCACCGATGGGCAGGACCCCGACGCCGTCGTGCTGAACGGGCAACCGCTGAACGCCGCCATCACACCGACCAAGATCGGCGTTGCCTATGGCGGCATGGAGGTACCCGTTACGTACTCGGCAAACGCCGCGTTCGGCGACAAGCTCGTCGCGACCGCAACCGGGAAGGTCGCGCCGGCCGGGGCAACTCCGGACGCACGCACGATCGTCGGTATTTGCGCCGAGCCCGCTGGTGTCACTGTCGCCAGCAACGCCGTCGGTCTCATGCGGACCGCCTGATCGCTGATCACGGAAGGAAACAACGACCATGCCTACCTCTGTGCTGAGCATCAGCGACGGGCCACGGACCACGGTCGCCGACCTCGTCGGCAACCCGATGCTGATTCCCGCCCGCGTGCTCGAGCTGCTGCGAAATGCGTTCGTCGCCGAGGCGCTGTTGCGCGACGCCGGCCCGAACACGAACGGTCTCGTCCGCTACGACGAGTCAACACCGCTGTACCTCGGGACCGATATCGAGGACGTCGCCGAGTTCTCCGAGATCCCGGTCGGTGCCGGACAGCGCGGTACGCCCGCCATCGCCTACGCCACCAAGAAGGCGCTCGGCGTGCGTATCTCGCGGGAGATGCGCGACGAAAACAAGCTCGACGACGTCAACCGGCAACTGAAACAGCTCGTCAACACGTTCATTCGCGCCGACGACCGCGTGCTCAAGGCGTTGTTGCAGAGTGCCGCGGTTCCGACGATGCCCGCCTCGGCGGCGTGGGACACCGCCAACAGCAAGCCGCGCAAGGATTTCGCCGACGCAATGTACGAGGTGTCGGCGGCGACGCCGACCGCGACGCAGGGCGACGACGGGTTCGGGTTCAAACCGGACACCATCGTGTTGCATCCCTCGCTCGTGCCGATCCTCACCGATAACGAGGATTTCTTGAAGGTGTACAAGGATGCTCTCGCATCCGAGTCGATCGCCTACACCGGCGCGCTTCCCAAACAGATCATGGGTATGGATCCCCTCACCGCGTGGTCGTGGCCGATGGATCGGGTTTTCATCGGCGAGCGCAAAACGATCGGGTTCTACTCCGACACACGGGCGTTGGAATCGACCGGGCTGTATCCGGAGGGCGGCGGGCCCAACGGTGGCCCTACCGAGTCGTGGCGGTCGGACACCTCGCGCAAACGCGCGATGGCGCTCGACGAGCCGAAGGCCGGTATCTGGATTACGGGAGTGGTGACCCCGTGACCCGCTACCGACTGACCGCGCTGCGGTATTCGCAGATCGTCGACGCCCCGAAGGGCGGCCCGATCGAATACGCGCGGCGGCGCCGCGGCGACGTGTTCGAACTCGACGACGCCGAAGCCGAACGGCTGTTGAAGGCCGGCGCCGTCGAACGCGTCGACGACGAGCAGCCGGTCGACGACGGCGAGCCCGGCGAGGCGACCGCGGCCGACGTCGACGAGGCCGGCCGCGGCGAGCAGCCGGTCGACGACGCCGGCGAACCGCTCGACCCGGCCGACATCTCGGCGGGCCCGAAGGGCGCCGTACCGCCGAGGGCCGGCGCAAAACCGTTGTGGGTCGACTACGCCGTCGCGAACGGTATGCCGCGCCCAGAAGCCGAAGAGATGACGAAACCGGAACTGATCGCCCGGTTCGGCGGCGGAAACTGAGCGGAGAGGGGACGTCATGGCCTTCGCGACGGCTGACCAGATAGCGGAGCAGTGGCGTCCCCTCACCCCTCGTGAGCGAGCGCGCGCCGCCCGGCTGCTCGACCTCGCCGAGCAACTCATCCGCGGCCGCGTCATCATCGACGAAAGCGACACAGCGAAACTTGCTGTAGCGAGACAGCTTTCGATTGAACTCGTCGCCGACGCGTTGGAGAGTGGTCCTCGCGTCGTCGGGCCGCGGGTCACGCAAGCCGCGCTCGATACCGGCTCGTACACCGTCGAGCTTCCCGACGGCGCCGGGCGGGCGTGGCTGCTCACATGGTCCGACGACATGTACGCGTTGTTCGGGCTGTCCAACGGGCAGCACCAACCGGCGTACTACTTCGGAGACTGCCCGCAATGATGGCGTCGGATCCGTTGGCGCCGTTCTTCACCACACCGGTTGTCGTCGAGCGGCGCACCGGCAACGGTGCGGCCGGTCCGACGTTCGCGCCGCCCGTGACGCTGCTCGGGTGGGTGGTCAACGAACGGCGCCTCGTGCTCGGCGGCGACGGCGAGGAAATCGAAAGCGCCGCGCGGGTGTCGCTACCGGCGACGACGCCGGCGATTCCGGTCGGGTCGCGGGTGCGGTTGCCCGACGACCGGGTCGCGACCGTGCTCACCGAGCAGCGCCGCGAGGGCGGCCCGGCGTTCTTGCCTCACTACTACTCGGTCGATTTGACCTGATGGCGGTCGAATGGGACGGCGTCCGCGGGTTGGACGCCGCGCTGGCGCGCGGGCTCGACATGGCACTCGAAGCGTTGAAAGACGACGCGGTCGCCCGCTCGCCGACCGAGTCCGGCGAGCTGGACCGCTCGGCGGTAATCGACAGCGACGGGCGAGTCGGGTCGGTGGAGTTCACCGCGGAGTATGCCGCGATCCAAGAGCGGCGCCGCGACTTCGAGCACGACGACGGCGGGCCCGGGTTCCTCGCCTCGGCGCTAGCCGATCTACCGATCGAACAGATTGTCGGCGAGCAGCTCAGACGCGAGATAGGAGGTTGATACGTGGCTGTCGCGACGACTACCTCGGCGCTGCTGCAAGCACTCGCGCAGCATCTCGCGGCCGCAGGCCTGGCCCGCTACAGCCTCACCGGCTACAGCGGCGACGACCCGGCCCGGCCGGCGGTCGCGTTCGAGCAGCTACCGGCGGCGCCCGACACTGCGGTGTCGATGGCGGTCTACAACCATTTGACCGACCGCGACCGATGGAACCCTGATGTGTATGTCCGGTTGCGGTTCCGTGCGGCCGGTGTGGATCCG
>NZ_JBHVDM010000127.1:9198-16036 GCF_042802775.1 Nocardia sp. NPDC057455
GAATCGTGGCCGGGTGGCGTGAACGTCCTCGCCTGCCTGCGGGTGGTGAGGGCCGCGGCCGCGGTCGATTCCAACGGGCGTTGGATGCGCGCCGATTCGTATCGCATCACCCTCAACCCAGGAGATGAATAACCATGGCTGTCTTGAAGCCCCCGAACAGTGCGTCGCTGTTCACCTTCCGTGCGGCCGAATGGGCTGTGCAGGTCAACACGGGCACCGTCGCGTCGCCGAATTATGAATGGCTGCGCGGGCTCAGCAAGTTCGAGCCCGTGAACGACGCGACCATGCAAGACGACACCGACATCGACTCCGGCGGGTACGGCTCGGAGTTGGTCACCGCGCAGAAACTCAACGTCAACGCCGAAGGCCTGGTCAAGGGCGAGCGATCGGCGTCGACGGTGGTCCCGGATCCGGGTGTCGCGTTCCTGCGCGCGAAGGGCAAGAACCTCGGTTACGACAACATCGTGCAGTTGCGCTACTGGCGCACCGACGATTTGCCCGAGGCCTACGAGCATTTCTTCGCCGTGAAGTGGTCCGACGTAGGCGGCGGCAACGCCGACTTGCAGAAGTTCACCGCGACACTGTCCGGGCGCGGCGAACCGACCGCGATTGCCAAGCCGCAGGCAACCGACGTGAACGAAATCCAGTTGATCACCGTCGTCGGCGATCCGACCGCCGGCGGGTACGTGCTCGGTGTGCTCGGCGATCCGACATCGTCGATCGCCTACAACGCCGCCGACACCGCGGTCGAAGCCGCGCTCGAGGCGCTGCCGAGCGTCGGTACGGGCAACGTCACTGTGTCCGGGCCGGTCGGTGGTCCCTACGCGTGCGAGTTCCTCGGCGACCGCGCCGGGGTCGACGTGCCGCAAATCGAGGTTGTCTCGCACACCCTCACCGGCGGTACCGACCCGCATGTCGAGGTACAGACCGTGCAGCAGGGCTACGACGCCCCGTAACCCGTGGCATCGTTTCCCGACCTTCGCGAGTTCTTCGACGCCGGGCTCGTGCTGCCGATCGGCGGCCGCGGCTACCGCGTCGAATCTCCGACCGCGCGCGAAGGCCTGCGGCTGCGGATGCTGCTACTCGAGCAAGCCGCGTCCCTCGGCGACGAGCAAGAGGTCGACGAGCTGCGCGCCTTGCTCGGGCCCACGCTGGAAGAGATGCGGGCGGCCGGGGTGCGCTGGCCCGAGATCGTGCACGCGGGACGTACCGCGCTGCTGCACTTCGGTGTCGGGCCGGAAATGGCGCAACAGCACTGGCTGAACGGGCATGATTCGCCGGGAAATCCGATACCCCCGGATCCGTGGTCGGGTCCGGGGGTGAGCCCGACCTCTCGGCGCCGGGCACGTACGGGCCCGACGACCCCGGCGGCGGCGAATTCCTGCCCAAGTTCGGTATCCGCGCCTGGTACAACGACCTCTCCCTAGCGCCGAACGCGCGCCGTGAACGAACCGGCGAGATCGACGCGTCGTGGTCGCAGATCCTCGCGGCGTGGCCGGCGATCGAACTCGACCTCGCCGACCGCGGAATAGACGTCGAGAGCGGCATTCTCGAGCAACGGTCGTGGCGGTGGCTGAACCTACGGATCCTCGGACTCATCTCGACCCCTACCTCGCGTCTGTATCGGACGCTGTCGACGAACAAGGGAGGCGCGCCGCATGGTCGAATTGCCTGAACTCCGGGACTTTTTCGACCCCTCGATTCATCTGCCTATCGGCGGCAAGGTGTACACGATCCCGGCGGCGAAGATGGACCAGGCGCTCAGACTGCGGCACGCAGTCGTCGCCGGCATGAGCGAGGCGACCGAACTCGCCGAAATCCGCGAGCTGTTCGGGCCCGTGCACGACGAGATGCTCGCCGACGGTGTCCGCTGGACGGAGTACCTACATGCCGGCCGAACCGCGCTGCTGTGGATGGGATCGAATCGCGACATCGCCGTCGCGCACTGGAAACTCGGGCAACTCGGCGAACTCGTCGACCTCGACAAGCTGAAAGCGCTCGTCGCGCGTAGCCAGAGCGCGGCCGCCGAGGCGGCGAGCAGCACGCCGGCCGCGGCCGCCGACAGCGTGGCGGCGGGTAAGACACCGCGGAAGCGGGCCGCGGCGAAGCGGACACGCGCCCGGGCGGCGAAGGCCTAACCGTGGCACTCGACGTCGGGCGCCTACGCGCAGAACTCGAACTCGACGACACCCGGTTCAATCAGCGCGCCGATTCCGCCGAGGCACGGCTACGCCAGATCGACGCGACCGCGGCCCGGTTGGGGCGGTCGCTGCGCGAGCTGGAGGTCGGGCCGCAAGTCGAGTCGTCGGCGCGCGGCGCGGCGCAGTCGATCGACCGTGTCGAGTCCTCGGCGCGCGACGCCGAGCAAGCGGTCGAACGCGTCGGCAACGCCGCGACCGCGACCGGCCGCGACATCGCTCGTATCGACCAGGCGGCGACGCAGGCGGCCGCGTCGACCCGGCGCATAGAAATACCCTCCGGCATCGTCAACGCCGCCCGTCGCGCCGCGGAGGCGGTCGGAAACATCGGACAGAACGCGGCCGGGGCGGCGTCGAGCGGCTCAGCGATGGGCGACCGGTTCGTGTCGGGATTCTCCGACAAGATCGGCAACCTATCGAGCAAGGGCGGCCCGATCGCCGGGTCGCTGCTCGGTGTCGTCGCGCTCGGCGTCGCGACCGGTGCGGCGCTGGCGAAAGCGATTTCCGATGGCCTCGGCGAGGAACTCGACCGCGACATCTTCCAGGCGCAGACGCGCACCACGGCGGCGCAGGCGGCGAAGTTCGCGCAGGCCGCGGCCGAAAGCTATGTCGACGTGTTCGGCGAGTCCGTCGAAGCGAACCTCTCGACGCTGAAACTGTCGATTCAGAGCAAGATCATCGACCCGGGCGCCACCCAGCGCGACGCCGAAGCGGTCGTCGGCGCGCTCGACACCATCTCGACCGCCCTCGACGGCGAGGTTACCGCTTCCATCAAAGCTGTGTCGTCGCTGATGACATCCGGTCTCGCCGCGAACGCACAAGAGGCGTTCGACGCGGTCGCGGCCGCGGCGGGCGGGTCGGCGAACAAGGCCGGCGACCTACTCGAAACCATCTCGGAATACTCGTCCGGTTGGGCAAACGCCGGTTTCAGCGCGCAACAGGCACTCGCGCTGATCGAACAGGCAACCGACATGGGCGTCGACAACGCCGACCGCGCAGGCGACGCGCTGCGCGAATTCGGCCGCCGAGTCACCGAAGAAGAAGACGACCTCGTCGAGGCACTGAACAAAATCGGGCTCAACGGCAAACAGTTGTACGACCGATTCGCCGAAGGCGGCGACACCGCGTTCGAGGCGTTCGACGAGGTGTTCGACAAGATTCGGTCTATAGAGGACCCGGTCGCCCGCAACACCGCCGCGATGGCGCTATTGGGTGACACCGCGGGAGATTTCATCGGCACATTCACCAATTGGGATCCGTCCGAGGCAAGCCGCAAGTTCGGCGAGACCGAAGGCGCCGCGGCGCGGCTCGCGGGCATCATCAGCGGCAACGCCGCGACGTCCGTCGAGGGGGCGATGCGGTCGGTATCGGTGATCGCCGACCAGATGAAAGCCGCGCTCGCGAGCGCGTTCGGACCCGAGATACAGGAGTGGGCCGACAAGCTGTCGAACAACCGCGAGGGCATCGTCGCGTTTTTCATCGACATGGGTAACGCGGCGTTCGAGGGCGGGAAAGCGTTCCTCGACTTCACCGCCGGTGCGATGCGCGGCGGCGCCGAGTTCGCCGAGGCCGCCGGCGACATGTCCGCGAGCGTGCTGCGGTCGCTCGCCGACATGCTGCGCGGGTTCGACACCGCGAAATCCATTCTCGGCGTTGTGTTCCCGGGACTGCGTGACCTGATGGGCGACGACATTTCCGACAAGCTCGAAGCGATGGCCGACGCCGCCGACAAGGCCGGATCCGGTATCGCCGACGGGTTGAACGCCGGCGCCGATGCCATCGACACCAAACTCATTCCCGGACTGGACACAGCGCAGGACAGATTCAACCGATTCGGTGAGAACGTGCGCGCCTCGGCGGCGTACAACGACGCGGCGGCGCGGCTGTCGGCGGCGATCAACGATATCGGGGTCGCCGCCGACGGCTCAGCGATCCGGATCACCAACTGGACCGGCGCTATCGACACCTCGAACGCCGCGCAAGTCCAGATGGAACAGCAGATACGCGGGCTCGTCGCGGGATTCCAGGACCAGACACGGACCGGGCTCGAGGCCGGCGCCACCGTCGAGGAACTCACCGCCGCCTATGAGGCTCAGCGCGTCGCGCTGATTGATCAGCTCATGGCTACGGGCATGTCCAACCGCGCTGCGGTCGACTACATCAACACTCTCGGTTTGGTGCCCGACCTCGTCGCGACGCAGATCACGCAACCGGGTATGCCCGAAGCGCATTACGGGCTCGACGTGCTGCTCGGCAAAGTGGTGGCGGTACCCAACAGCAAGGAAATCCATACTTCGGCGCTGACAAAGGACGCGATCGACGCACTGACACACCTCGGGTTCACCGTCACCCAGCTACCCGACGGCACGGTGCGCGTGGTCGCCAACACCCTCGAGGCCGAGGCAGCAATGCAACAGTGGCTATCGCTGCCGCGTGCGATGACTGTCGAGATGAAATTCCGCCGCGATCAGGTGTCGTACTGGCAATCGCTCGGCATGGATCAACAGCAGGCCTCGCAGATGCAAGGGCCGACACCGTTCGCGCGCGCCGACGGCAAGTTCCCCAACGAGCCCATGATTCAACCGGCCGCCGGTCGGTTCGGGCTCGTGCAGTGGGCCGAGGACGACGCGGGCCCGTGGGAGGCGTTCATTCCCGGCGCGGTGTCCAAACGTGGGCGTGCGCTGCAAATCTGGGCCGAAGCTGGGCGGCGCATGGGTGCGTTGCGCACCTACGCCGACGGCGGTATCGCCGGCGACCGCGCGGTGTCGGTGGCGCGCGCGCACAGCGGCGAACCCTACGTGTACGGCGGCCGCGACTGCTCGGGTTACCAAAGCGAGATCACCTCGGCGCTACTCGGTCGCTCCGTGCGGTTCACCACCGACGCCGACTTCAAGGCCTACGGGTTCGTACCGGGCTACGACCCGACCGGCTACAGCATCGGCACTGACGGCGGTTCCGGCCCGAATGGGCACATGGCCGGCGAGCTGTTCGGGACGCCCGTCGAGTCCAGCGGCACGAACGGTGTGCAGTACGGCGGGAAAGCGCGCGGCGTGAAGGGGTTCCCGTTCGTGTACCACTTGCCGCGCGAGCTGTGGAACCCGCCCGCACCGGCCGCGGCGAGCACGGGCGCCGCGCCGCTGACCGAGCGGCAAAAGCTCGTCGACATGATCGTCGCCGAAGGGCGGCGCGCCGGGCTCACCGACGCCGATATCGCCGCGATCGTCGCGGCCGGGCTCGTCGAGTCCGAGCTACGCAACCTCGACTACGGGCCCGACAACAGCGTCGGCTACCTGCAACAACGCCCGTTCGACGAGTGGACCAAGGGCGGCACCCGCGACCGAATGAACCCGGTCGACGCAACCCGCTCGTTCATCGAGCATTATCAGCAGACCGACCCGTCGAAATCACCCTCGGAACGCGTCGCCGACGTGCAGCGGCCGCGCGAGGACTTGCGCGGCAAATACGCCGACCGCTACGGCGAAGCGCAACAGCTCGTCGCCGAGTCCAACGCCCGCACGGCCGCGAGCCCGTCGAGCAGCTCGTCGACGACGGGCTCGCCGTCGACGCTGACATCATCGGGCCCGGTGCTCGTCGAGGTCACCAACTGGCCCGACTCGCTCACCAAACCGGCGGCCGCGGGCGAGGGGGAGCGGCAACCGCGGGCGGTGTTCAACGCGCGACTGTTCGCCGCCGGCGGCATCAACGAACCCATGATCGGGGCGCCCGGCGATATCCGCGTGTGG
Organism: Nocardia sp. NPDC057455; assembly: GCF_042802775.1. Taxonomy (NCBI): domain Bacteria; kingdom Bacillati; phylum Actinomycetota; class Actinomycetes; order Mycobacteriales; family Nocardiaceae; genus Nocardia; species Nocardia sp. NPDC057455. The sequence goes on from NZ_JBHVDM010000127.1 coordinate 15,140, forward strand.
AACGAACCGGCCGCCGGCGGCGAGGGGTACGTGCCGTTCGCGCCGGCGAAGCGGCAACGCGCACTCGCGGTGTGGGCCGAGATCGGTCGGCGCCTCGGCGTGCCAGGGTTCGCCGACGGCGGTCTCGGGTTCGGCGGATACACCGCCGACGACACCGATTGGATGAAGCCGCGCAACGCCTACGACGCGGCCGCGCTCGCGGCCGGGCTGCTGTTCACCGCGGCGAGCGGACTGTCGGGTGTGGCGTCGATGGCATCCAGCGGAACCGTCGACCTCGGCAACTTGATACCGAGCTTCGACACCGGTTCCAACGACATTCCCGGCCTGTCCGAGGCGTTCAAAGCGCTTGTGAAGCCGCTCGAAGACATCCTCGCCGAGTTGAAGAAAGGCGGCATGGTGAAAGTCGATGTCGACGTCGACACCAACACCGGCGGCGTCAACGCGTCGTTGCAGCGTGCGGGGATCGCCTAATGCCGGTCTCCTACACCTACACCGGCGTCGACGACACGGCATGGCCGTTCGTCGGTGCGGCCGCGGTGACGCTGGCGACGCCGCTACGTCTCGCCGAGGAACCGACCGGCCTCGGCGGTGTCGCCCCGCGCCACGACGACGACCAGAACGTCGACCAGGCCGGCGCGACGTGGCGTGCGTCGATGTATGACCCGAACGTGATCGGGCTCGTCGTGCACTTCGGGCCCGTCACCCCGGGCGACGGCGCGCTCGAGCGGTTCATGGAATGGCACGACGCCCTCGGCGACGGCCGGGCGGTCGGCGAGTTCCGGGTCGACGGGCCGCGGCGCGAGACGTTTCAAGCGGTGCGCCTGGTCGGCGACCCGCCGCCGGTGCCGAAATCGGCGCTGCTGCACACCGGCGCGGCGCTGAAACTTCCGGTGTCGC
>NZ_JBHVDM010000128.1:0-15971 GCF_042802775.1 Nocardia sp. NPDC057455
ATTTTGTTGCGCATGGCCCGAACTTTGCTGGTTACCAATGATTTCCCGCCGCGGCCGGGCGGTATCCAGTCGTATCTGCAGGCGTTGGCCGGTGAGCTGCCGCCGGATGACCTGGTGGTCTATGCTCCGCGCTGGCGCGGCGACAGTCATCTGAAGTTCGACGCCAAGCAGAAGTTCCAGGTGATTCGCCATCCGACCACGCTGATGCTGCCGACTCCGCTCGTGCTGCGCCGCGCCGCGCGGCTGCTGCGCAGCGAGAAGTGCGACACGGTGTGGTTCGGGGCGGCGGCGCCGCTGGCGCTGATGTCGCCCGCGCTGCGTCGCGCGGGCGCCGAACGCATCCTGGCCAGTACCCACGGCCACGAGGTCGGTTGGTCGATGTTGCCGGGAGCCAGGCAGGCGCTGCGTGTCATCGGCGAGCAGACCGACGTGGTCACCTACGTCAGCCGTTATACCCGCCGCCGGTTCGCGTCCGCGTTCGGAGCGAACGCGGCGCTGGAGTATCTGCCGCCGGGGGTGGACACCGAAGTGTTCCGTCCGGATCCGGCGGCGCGTACCGAGCTGCGCGAGCGTTACGGCTTGGGCGATCGTCCGACCATCCTGTGCTTGTCCCGGTTGGTGCCGCGCAAGGGGCAGGACGCGCTGATCCTGGCCATGCGCGATATTCGCGAGCGAGTGCGGGGCGCGGTTCTGGTGATCGCGGGTGGCGGCCCCTTCGAGGACAAGCTGCGCGCCCTCGCGGTCGCCGCGGGCGTCACCGAGGACGTGATCTTCACCGGCCGCGTCCCGTCCGGCGAGCTGGCGGCGCATCACACGCTCGCGGACGTCTTCGCGATGCCCTGCCGGACCAGGGGGGCCGGCCTGGACGTGGAGGGTTTGGGCATCGTCTACCTGGAGGCGTCCGCGTCCGGTGTCCCGGTGCTGGCGGGCAATTCCGGCGGTGCGCCGGAGACCGTGATCGAGGGCAAGACCGGGCGGGTGGTGGACGGCCGCTCCGTGCAGCAGATCGCCGACGCACTGGTGGAGATCCTGTCCGATCGGGATGCGGCCGCGCGGATGGGTGTGGCGGGCCGGGCGTTCGTCGAGCAGCAGTGGCGCTGGGACACCCTCGGCGCGCGCCTGCGACAGCTGCTGCGGTGATCCGCGTCGCATCTACTACGCTCAGCGGAGTGAGCAGTATCCAGGTCGCAGATCAGACCTTCGTCGCCGCATCGGGGGCCGCCGTGGCCGACCTGCTGGCCGGGCCGAACCACTGGCGCCGCTGGTGGCCGGACCTGGACTTGGCGGTCCGGGAGGATCGGGGCGAAAAGGGTATCCGCTGGTCGGTGGCCGGAGCATTGACCGGAACCATGGAGGTGTGGCTGGAACCCTCGCTGGACGGGGTGATCCTGCACTACTTCCTGCACGCCGAGCCGCAGCCCGCGCTGCCGGTGGGCAAGCTGGCCGCCGCCAACCGTGCCCGCCGGGTCGCGGGCAGGACCATGTCGTTCGAGGTGAAGTCCCGGCTGGAGTCGGGTCGCCCGGCCGGCGTCGCTCCCGCGGCCCTGTCTTGATCTACCAGCACCGACGCTGAAAGGAATCGCTGTCCGCATGGCCGACAGGACCCAGAGATCGATCGTCATCGAGGCCCCGTCGCAGCAGGTGATGTCCGTCATCGCCGATCTGGAGTCCTACCCGGAATGGGTATCGGCGGCGAAGTCGGTGGAAGTGCTGAAGACGGGAGCGGACGGTTTGGCCGAAACCGCCCGGTTCGTGCTGGACGCCGGGGTGGTCAAGGACACTTACGTCCTGTCCTACGACTGGCGCGCCGACCGCAAGGCGGTCAGCTGGCGGCTGCTCAGCGGCGAGTTGCAGAAGGCGCAGAACGGCACTTACGAACTGATCGATCGGCCGGGCGGCGGCACCGAGGTCGTCTACACGCTGACCGTAGATTTGAACATCCCGATGATCGGCATGTTCAAACGCAAGGCCGAGAAAGTGATCACCGATACCGCGCTGAAGGAACTGAAGAAACGGGTCGAAGGCTGACCGCGCGCGAGACCCGGGTCGAACTGTTCATCGGCAAGGGTGGGGTAGGCAAGACCACGCTCGCTTGTGCCACCGCCATGGCCGAGGCCAGGGCGGGCCGTCGCGTGCTGATCGCCTCGCTCGATCAGGCGCATTCGCTGGGCGACGCGCTCGGCTTCCGTTTCCCGCACGATCCCGGCACCGTCACCGGCATCGCCACCGTGCGGCCCGGTCTGGACGTGATCGAGATCGATTCGCTCGCGCTGCTCGAGGACCGGTTCCGCGACGTGGTGCGGTTGATCTCGACCGGCCGCGGGCACGAGCACGGTTTCGATCTCGCCGCGCTGGATCCGGCGGAACTGACCGGATTGCCCGGCGTGCAGGAACTGCTGATGCTCGTGGAGATCACCCAGTTCGCCGCCGAGGACGACTGGGATCTCATCGTCGTCGACTGCCCGCCCTCGGCGGACATGCTGCGCATCGTCACCGCGCCCGCCACCCTGCTCGGTTACCTGGAACGGATGTGGCCGCCGCACGCGCGGGCGATGAGCGCCGTCGGCACCGACCTGCGCCGCGCCGTGCTCGCGGCCACCGTCGAACGGATCGTCAACGCGGTCAGCGAGGTTCGCGATCTGCTCACCGACCACCGGCGCACCGGGGCGCGGCTGATCACCGTCGCCGAGCGGGTCGCGGTGGCCGAATCGGAACGGGTGCGTTCGGCCGCGGCGCTGTTGGGCCTGCGGCTGGATGCCCTGGTGGTGAACAAGGTGCTGCCCGATATCGCACCGCCCGCCGAGCCGGGCGCGGCCGGACATCCGGCGGTGCACTGGTACTCGAACCGGCGCGGCGAGCAGTCGGACGTCATCGCCGATTTGCGGAGCAGGATGCCGGGTATCCCCGTGCTGATCGCGCAGCACACCGGTTCCGAGCCGATCGGGCTGAACTCGCTGGCCGCGTTGTCGTACGCGATGGACTCGGCGGGCGACACCGGCGACGCTGCGCTTATGCTGAGCGACAATCAGACGGAGGTCGACGCGAGTTCCGGCGAACCGCTGGTTCTCCGGGAATCCGGCACCGGATTGCAGTCGGTGTACGCGCTGCGCATGCACCTGCCGGTGGTCGACGCCGCCACGTTGCGCCTTGGCCGAGTGGAGGACGATTTGATCGTGGGAGCGGACGGTGTCCGGCGCCGGGTGCGCCTGGCGCCGGTATTGCGGCGGTGCACGGTCGACGGCGCCGAACTCGAGGACGGGTATCTGGTGGTCCGCTTCCGGCCCGATCCGCGGGTGTGGGCGCACGCGTCCGAAAGTCACGACCATGACCGGTGATCCGCACCCGCCCGAGGGCAACGAGGCAAGCGGCCACACCGCGCCGGACGGCATCGGCGAATTCGCCGAGGAGTTGAAGCTGCTGGCCGAAGCGGTGCTGGAACGGGTCGAACCGGTGCTGCGGCGCGCCGCCGACGGCCAGGCCGAGTGGGCAGGCTGCAGCTGGTGCCCCGTGTGCGCGGCCGCGGCGCTCGTGCGCGGGGAGCACCACGAGGTGCTGGCCGCGGTCGCCGATCACGGCACCGCGATCGTCACCGTTTTGCGCGAAGCGCTGGCGGGGGTGCCGGTCGACCCCGTCATGCCCGCCGACGAGGACCCGGAAACCGGTGCGCCGCATCGGCACGGTCCACGCGGGAACGAAGAGGACGGCGACGGCCCCCGTTACGTGGACATTCCCGTGACGATCAAGGTATGACCCAGATGGCGGGTACGCGACCGCTGACCGTCGGAATAGACGTCGGCGGCACCAACATTCGGGCGTCGGTGATCGACGACAGCGGCGAGGTGCTCGACACGGTCCAGGCGCCGACGCCGCATTCCGCCCGGGCGTTGGAGGACGCGTTGGATCGGGCGGTGCGCGACCTGTCCGGCCGCCATCCCATCGGCGCGGTCGGCTTGGCGGTCGCCGGGTTCATCAACGGCGATCGCTCCACCGTGCGGTTCGCCCCGCACCTGCCCTGGCAGGACGCGCCGGTCGCCCAGCGACTCACCGAACGGCTGGAACTGCCGGTGATCCTGGAACACGACGCCAACGCCGCGATGTGGGCCGAATACCGGTTCGGCGCCGCCGCGGGCGGGCACAACGTGGTGCTGATCGCGATCGGCACCGGCATCGGCGCCGCCCTGCTGATCGACGGCCAGTTGTACCGGGGCACGCAGGGCGTCGCGCCGGAACTCGGTCATCTGCAAGTCGTTCCGCTGGGGCGGCCCTGTCCGTGCGGCAAGCGCGGGTGCTGGGAGCGCTATTGCAGCGGAACCGCATTGGCGGAGACCGCGATCGAGATGCTGGCCAGCGACACGGTGCATTCCGTGCTGGCCAGGGATGTGGCGCGCGATCCCGGCTCGCTGACCGGACGGCGGGTCGCGGGCGCGGCGCAGGACGGCGACCCGCTCGCGACGCGGGTGATGGCCGATTTCGCGCGCTGGCTCGGGCTCGGGCTGGCCTTCGTCAGCGACATCTTCGATCCGGACCTGGTGGTCATCGCGGGCGGGGTCAGCAGTTCGGCGCCGCTTTTCCTGGACGAGGCGCGCGAGGAGTACGCCCGCGCGATCACGGGCGCGGGACACCGGCCGCTGGCGCGCATCCGGACCACCCAGCTCGGTGAGGCGGCGGGCATGATCGGCGCTGCCGACCTCGCCAGGGCGGCACTGCCCTCCGGCGCGGGCAAGTCCGCGCGCATCGCGCGGACCAGCCGTTGACGCCACCGGCCACGAGAGTCGTGGTCTGTCGCGACACGCCGATGCTCGCCATCGGTCGGCGTCGGCGCCGAAGTGTGGTGAGATTCGCCGCTGCGGTTGGATGTGATCTTGCACCAACGGTAAAGTCGGCATTTGAAGCAGGTGCCCGCAACTATCCCGGTCCCGGGGGAAGGACGTCATGTTCTACTGGCTGCTGAAGTTCGTGCTGCTGGGACCATTCATTCATCTCTACAACCGACCTACGGTCGAGGGTGTGGAGAACATTCCGGCGGACGGGCCGGCCATCATGGCGGGTAACCATCTCTCTTTCGCCGACTGGCTGTTCGCTCCGTTGCTGAGCCCGCGGCGGATCAACTACCTCGCCAAGGCCGAGTACTTCACCACCCCGGGCATCAAGGGCCGGTTCCAGAAGTTCTTCTTCAGCGCCTCGGGTCAGTACCCGATCGACCGCAGCGGCGCGGATGCCGCCGAGGACGCGCTGAACGCCGCCCGCAAGTTGCTCGACCAGGGCCGTCTGGTCGGCCTCTACCCGGAGGGCACCCGCTCCCCCGACGGCCGCCTGTACAAGGGCAAGACCGGCTTGGCCCGCTTGGCGCTGGAGACCGGCGTCCCCGTCATTCCGGTCGCCGTCATCGGCACCGACGAGGTCAGCCCGCCGGGACCGTTCCGCTGGCGCCGCCGGAAGGTGACCGTCAAGTTCGGCAGGCCCATCGACTTCTCCCGCTACGAGGGCATGGGTGGCAACCGGTTCGTCGAACGCGCCGTCACCGACGAGGTCATGTACGAGCTGATGCAGCTCACCGGTCAGGAATACGTCGACGTCTACGCGCACAGCCTGAAGAAGGGCGTCCCCAGCGGCGGCCGCCCCGATGCCGTGCCCGTCCGCATTCCGGACACCGCCGCGGGCTGATTTCTCCCGACGCGCTGGCCGAGGCCGGCCGTCCCGTCGTGCTCGCGGGCAGCCGCACGCCCGCCACGGTCGCCGCAGCCGTACGGCAGGTCCGCCCCCGGACGCCGTCGATGTCGGCAGCGGTGTGGAAACCCCCGGCGGCGAAAGGATCCGGCTACTTGCGCCGCCTTTGTCGCCAGCGCTCGATCCACGCTCTGACCGGTGCGGCGCTGCCCACCAGCCGGGTGCCCCATACACTCGGCCGAGTCGCTCAGGGCGGCAAGGTAATGACAAGCCTTCGGTAAGACGGCGCGGCGAAAGTACAAGCATGTTCAAGAAGTTGCTGGCAGCGGCCGGGGTCGGTGGGGCCGAAGTGGAGACCGAGTTGTTCACGCCGGGTGTGCAGCCCGGAGGCACGGTCGAAGGCGTGATCCGGTTGCGGGGTGGGGCGGTCGCGCAGGAGATCGCTCAGGTGGCGGTCGAGTTCGTGACCAGGGCCGAGCAGGAGTACGACGACCACGAAGGCGTGCGCGATATCGCGTTCGGCCGTACCGGGGTGCACGGGCCGTTGCATCTGCCCGTGGGTGCGGTGCCGGAGTTCCGCTTCGCGGCCCGCGCGCCGATGGAAACGCCGATCACGTTCTACAACGGAAGGCACCTGCCGGGCACGGTGGTTTCGCTGCGCACGATCGTGGAGATCCAAGGCGCGGTGGACGCCGCGGACACCGACCCGATCGGTGTCGGCGCTCTGCCCGCCCAGCATGTGTTGCTGGAAGCCGTGCAGCGACTGGGATTCCAGCTGCGCAGCGCCGACGTGGAGTCGGGACGGGTGCACAACACACCGCAGACGCTGCCGTTCTACCAGGAGATCGAGTTCGCCGGATCACCGCACTACCCGCGTCTGAACCAGCTCGAGGTGACTTTCGTCCCGACCGAGACCGGCATGAGTGTGGTCCTGGAGGCCGACAAGCGCGGCGGATGGATCTCCGAGGGCCGCGACGTCTTCGACGCGCTCTGGGTGGACTACCAGCAACTGGGCGGAGTCGACTGGGCGGGCGAGCTGCACCACCGGCTGGAGCGCCTCGCGCACTGACGTCCCGCTGCTTGTTGGCCGCACGGACCCGGCGCGTTCATGTGACGTTGACGTGATTGCGCCAAGGTTTCCTCATGAGCGGCTCGGCCTCAGGACCATCCCGGCGCACCGTCCTACGCGCCTCGGCACTCGGACTCGTGGCGGTGCCGGCGCTGGCGGCCTGTTCGCCGGACAACGGCCCGGCGCTGATCCGGCAGCGTCCGATGCTGACGCACGGCGTGGCGGTCGGCGACCCACGCACCGACGGCGCACTGATCTGGGCCCGCGCCGATCGCGCCGCCACCTTGATCGTGGAAACCGCCGCCACGGAATCGTTCACCGATCCCAAGCGCTTCACCGGGCCGCTGCTCACCCCGGACTCCGACGGCACCGGCCGGGTACGGATCAACGGCCTGCCCGCGGGAAAGCAGGTGCACTACCGGGTGACGCTGCGCGGCGAGGACGGCGCCGACTCCGAACCGATCACCGGCGTCTTCCGCACCGCGCCCACCACCGCGACGGACATCCGGCTCCAGTGGTCCGGCGACGTCGCGGGCCAGGGCTACGGCATCAACCCGGAACTCGGCGGCATGAAGATCTTCGCCGCCATGGCCGCCCGCGACCCGCACCTGTTCTTGCACTCCGGCGACTCGATCTACGCCGACGGACCACTGAAGGAGTCGGTCACCCTGCCCGACGGCCGCATCTGGCGCAATTTCGTGAGCGAGGCGAAAAGCGCTGTCGCGCAAACCTTGGATCAGTTCCGCGGCAATTACGCCTACAACCTGACCGACGAGAACTACCGCCGGTTCAACAGTTCGGTCGCCCAGGTGGTGCAGTGGGACGACCACGAGACGGTGAACAACTGGTACCCCGGCGGACTCGTCGCCGAATCCAAGGGCTACACCGAACGCGGCATGGACACCCTGGCCACGCGCTCCTGGCAGGCCTTCCACGAGTGGATGCCGCTGGAACCGAGGGAGGCGGTGGACGGCCGCCTGTATCGCAAGATCGCCTACGGTCCGCTGCTGGACGTCTTCGTGCTCGACATGCGCGCGAACAAGGACGCCAACGACGGCAACAACGGGCCCAACGGCCGCATTCTCGGTCCGGCGCAGTCGAAATGGCTGATCGACGGCCTGCGCGAATCCACCGCCACCTGGAAGATCATCGCCAACGACCTACCGCTCGGCGTGATCGTCCCGGACGGCGAACAGAAGAACACCACCGCCTATGAAGGCCCCGCCAACGGCGACCCCGGCGCACCGTCGGGCCGGGAACGCGAGATCGCGCAGGTGCTGTCGTCGATCCGGGCGAACAAGGTGGCGAACGTCGTCTGGCTCACCGCCGACGTGCACTACACGGCGGCCCACCGCTATTCGCCCGAGCGCGCGGTCTTCACCGACTTCGACGAGTTCTGGGAGTTCGTCTCCGGTCCGCTGAACGCGGGCGCGTTCGGCCCGAATCAGCTGGACGGCACATTCGGCCCGGAGGCCGTCTACGTCCACGCGCCGCCGGTACAGAACAGCTCGCCGCTGGACGGCTTCCAGCATTTCGGCGAGGTGCGCATCGACGGAAAGTCGAGGGAATTGACCGTCGACCTGTGCGATGCCGCCGGATCCGTCCTGTTCAGCAAGAGCCTTGCGCCCGCGTCGCGGTGACACCCGGCTTCGGGGGAGCGGGGCGGCCCGCGCTGTGGTTAGCTTTTGGGCCATGAGCACGCCGCAAACTGTCTCCAACGCCGAGGAATACCTCCCCCGCGACACCGCAGATGTCGTTCGCACGATGCGGGATTCACGCGGGCGAACGGAACGGCTGATGGTGCGTGGCGGCGAGCTGATCGACGAGGGGCTCACACTGCCCGCCCAGCCGACCGTGGTGTCGCTGCGCCGGATGAATCAGGTGCTGGACATCAACCTGGGCCGGCGCACCGTCCGGGTGCAGGCGGGCGCCAAACTGTCCGACATCGACCGCAGGCTCGGCGCGCACGGCCTCGGCCTGCCCATCGTCGGCGACCACCGCGACATCACCGCGGGCGGCTTCGCCTCGGTCGGTGGCGTCAGCGCGGCCTCGCACAAGCACGGCCTGTTCATCGACCAGATCGTCGATCTGGAGTATGTGGACACCGACGGGCGCATCGGCACCTGCGGGCGCACCCATCACACCGAGCGGTTCCACCGCGTACTCGGCGCGGGCGGTCGCGCGGGCATCATCACCGCGCTCACTTTGGACGCCATCGAAATCGACAAGGAGCACACCTGGCTGACCACCGATGCCGACCGGTTCCTCGACTTCGATTCCTTCGTCGAGCATGCCTATGCCGAGATCGCGCGGCCCGGCAACGCCGAACTGCAGGTCGGCCGCTGGGTCGACACCGCACCGCTGAAGGTGGCGCGTCCGGTCGGCACCGGCCACGTGCAGCTGGGCACCGTGCGCTTCGGGCAGTGGTCGAGCCTGTACCCCACCGCGCCCACCCGGGGGCTGCGCGCCCGGCGTGAGGTCGGGTCGCGGGCGCGGAAATCGCTGGGCGCCATCGCCTCCGCCGCGCCGGGCAAGGCGGGCATGCCGGTGCGCCACGCGGCCGCGGGCGCGGTGCTGTTCGCGCCGAAGGTGCAGACTCTGCGCGATGCCGAGTATCTGGCCGATACAGCGCTCAGTTCGTCCGAGCGTGGTCCCGCCTACCGGGTGGGCGTTTTCGCGCCGCTGTCGAGCTATGCGTCGGTGTTCTACCGCCTGCACGACCTGTTCTCGGGGCACCGGGAACGCACCGGCTGCTTCACCGTCATCTCCGCGATGACCTACGGTGTGCGCTCGCGCTACCTGCGCGCGGAATCCGCCGCCCGCGGCCTGCCCCCCGAAGACCACGGCTTGATCACCTTCACCTGCCGCCTGCGTCCCGCCGCGCTGCCTTCTGAGCTGCTGCGCGACGTCGTCTCCGGTATCGAGGAGATCTGCCGCTCGGAGAACGCGCTGCGGTACGAGGCGGAGTAGGCGAGCGCCTCATCGACCGGCGCTACTCCCCCGGCTCCGCTCGGCGGTCCAGCTCATCGGCGATGACGCCGCGCGGCGGGCAGTTGGTGAACCGCCGGGCGCCGGCGATGCTCACATTCATTCGAAGAGGTCGGCCGGACTACGGTCTCGGGGTTCTCGGCGCCGACGAGCGGCCGGCGTCACGAAGTACGAGATCGTGGAGTTCACGCCGCTGCTGAAAGGCCTGGAAGAACTTCGAAGACGAGGTCGCGGGATCGACGCTCTCGAAGCGGCTCGCGCGTGTCCTCCACGATGCCCGGCGTGCTCCCGCCTGCGAGGGGGCAGCTCGACGACTGCTCAGCGGATTCCCGGAAACACTCCCGAGGGGCGTCACTCTGCGAGATAGTTGTAGACGATCACGTACCCCACTCAGACTCGGGCGTACCCTACTCCGTGTCGGTGAATGGATCTGAGATTTCATGAAGACGAGCACATCTCCCGTGGCGGCCCGCAGCGTCGCCATCGCAGCCCTGATCGCGGGAACCGTTGGCGGATCCCCCGGCGCGGCCCATGCCGACACCGTGCCCGGTGCAGCTTCGCCGGCGATGATCACTGTGAACACCACAGCCGACGGCGCCGCCGCCGACGCGCACAGCGGGCTGTGCCGTACCGTCGCCGGCACCTGCACACTGCGCGCGGCAGTGCAGACCGCCAATGCCCGGCCCGGAAGCACGATCGTGGTGCCCGAAGGCCGGTACATCTTGACGATCCGTCCCGATCCACAGAAAGTGCATGGCCGCAACCCAGATGGGACCACCGGAGACCTGAACCTCACCGCGTCGACGACGCTGCGTGGCGCGGGCCACGACCAGACGGTGCTGGATGCCGCTGGGATCGACAGGGTCCTGAGTGTCTCAGCGCCCGTGACGTTGACGGGGCTGACCGTGACGGGCGGAGTCACCGCCCAACACGAGATCCCGTATTACGACACCGGCGGCGGCGGAATCTCCAACTCGTCGAACCTCGTCCTCGAGGATGTGGTGGTTCGGGGCAACAGTGCCGGGTACGGCGGCGGGATCTTCAACGTGCCGGGGTCGGACCTCCAGACGAGGAATACGACCATCACCGACAACGCATCCGGCGAGGCGGGCGGCGTGCGATGCGATAACACCTGCACCTTCACCGACTCCAGGATCTCCGACAACCGCGTGGTCGATCCCGAAGTGTGGTATCGCCCAGGTGGCTTCGCCGGACGTGGCGGCGGTGTGGATGTCCGGGGCCGGGGCGTGGTGACTTTCGATCGTACGACGGTCACCGGAAACAGCGCCTCGGATGCCGGCGGCGGCATCAACGTGGCGCCCGCCTATCTCGACACCCTCCCACGCGGGCTGACGGACGCGATCGACGCACCGGTGGGCACCGTGGTGTTGCGAGACTCCACCATCACGGGGAATATCTCCGGCATCGCTCCGGCCAACTGCGCGAGAGCGTTCGCGAGGATTGTCTCCGAAGGCGGCAACACCAGCGACGACGCTTCCTGCGACCTCGACGGGCCAGGCGACGAAGTCGTGCCCTAGTCGGCAGACGTCGCCAAACCGAGCAGCGCGCGGTGGATGTACAGCACGGTGTCCTCGAGTTCGAGGAGGTCACCTCCCGCACGCAGGGTCCTGCGGACGGCCTCGTTGACCGCGTCGGTCACCGCCAGATACGCGTCATCCGGCACCGGCGGATCGACGGGGCCTGCCGCCGCACGCCATGTTCGGATGAATCCGGCGAACCAGCGTTGGCATCGTTCGAACGACTCGATCGCGCGCGACCCGGCCACGGCGGTCTCCAGATAGAACGCGCGGGCGAACGACGGTTCGTCACGCAACAGGGTGAGATACTCGCGGATTCCGAGCCGCAGAGCCTCGAGCGGCTCGACCGGTTCGGCGAATACCTGCCGCATCACGCGCTCGAGGTGCTCGATCATCAGATCCCGGCCTGCCTCGGCGGCGGCGAGGAAACACGCTTCCTTGTCCGAGAAGTGCTGGTAAAACGTGCGGCGCGAAACCTTCGCCGCCGCAGCGATATCCGCGATCGTCACGGTGGGATAGCCGCGATCCGCGACGACAACCGTCACCCCGTACAAAAGCCGCTGCCGCTGCGACCCGGTCACCAGATCGCGAGCTAGACCGTGCGGCCCGTGCGGCAACTCCGTCAGGGTCGGCTCCAGCAACTTCTTACGTCCCACCCGGTCCTTCATATCAGGTGCGGTCTCATCGCGGATGAGCCGGTTCGGCCGGACACGCAGAAGAAGACCCGGACAGTCGAAGCGGTGGTCATACGCGAAACGGCCCCACCGGAAATCCGGTGGGGCCGCTTCGGCAGTTGCTCAGCTCAGTGCTTTTCCGGGCCGAGGTAGTACTCGAACACCAGACCGGCGGCGGCCGCCAGCACGCAGACGACGCCGATGCCGATCAGCCAGAACTGGAAGAACGCCAAGCCCAGAGCGGTCACCGAACCGGCGGCGGCCAGGGTGATCGGCCAGAAGCTGCCGGGCGAGAAGAAGCCCAGGTCGCCGGCGCCGTCCACGATCTCGGCGTCCTCGTAGTCCTCCGGGCGCAGGTCGAGACGACGGGCGACGAACCGGAAGTAGGTACCGATGATCAGCGACAGGCCCGCGGTCAGCACGGTGGCCGTGGTGCCCGCCCATTCGACGCCGGTGCGCGACTGACCGGTGAAGAACCCGTAGACCACCGCCACGATGATGAAGAACACCGTGAGCAGTTCGAAAATCCGCGCTTCGATCTTCATGTCAGATCAAATCCTCACTTGCTCTCGGCCGAGGCCGCGCTCTTGGTGTCGCGCCTGGTGTTGAACGGCGTGGTGGACGTGGCGACGGGAGACTCACCGATGGACTCCAGCGCCTCGGCGTTGGTCTTGCCCGCCTGGCGCGCGTCCAGGTACTTGGTGAACTTCTCCGGCGTGACCGCGCGGACCTCGAAGTTCATCATCGAGTGGAAGGTGCCGCACATCTCGGCGCAGCGGCCGACGAACGCGCCCTCCTTCTCGATCTCGGTGATCTGGAAGACGTTGTCGGAGTTGTTTTCCTTCGGGTTCGGCATCACGTCGCGCTTGAACAGGAACTCCGGCACCCAGAAGGCGTGGATCACGTCGGCGGCGGCGAGCTGGAACTCGATGACCTTGCCGGTCGGCAGCACCAGCACCGGGATCTCGCTGCTCGAGCCGATCGTCTCGACCTTGTCGTAGTGCAGGTAGGACAGGATGTCGTTCTCCGGCTTGCCGTGCACCGGGCCCGGCTGCGGGTGACCGTCCTTGGTCCGCTCCTCGTACTGCTCGAGCTGTTCCTGGCTCACCGCCTCACGCGCGGTGTCGATGCCGTCGAACTTGTAGCCGTCCTTGAAGTCGACTTCGCGGTAGCCGAACTTCCAGTTCCACTGGAAGGCGGTGACGTCGACCGTCACGTCGGGGTCGGCCACCTTCTCGTGCACGTAGTTCTGCACGACCACGGTGAAGTAGAACAGCACCGCGATGATGACGAAGGGGATCGCCGTGTAGGTCAGCTCCAGCGGCACGTTGTAGCCGGTCTGGCGCGGGAACTCCGGGGAGTCCGCCTTCTTGCGGTGGAACGCGACGGTCCAGAAGGTCAGGCCCCAGACCAGCACGCCCATCGCCAGCGCGGCGATGACCGACCAGGTCCACAGTTCCCGCATCCGGGTGGCCTGCGGCGTGATACCCGACGGCCAGCCGAACCGCAGCCAAACATTGTCGATCGAGCAGCCCGAGACGAGCAGCGCGGTGATCCCCAAGGACACCGCCAGCCCGGCCCGCCGAAGGATGCGGCCCCGCCCGCCCCGGGCGGGTCGTGCCCCGATCTCTTCGCTCGCCTTGTGCGCCACGCTCACGCCTTCCTGGTCGCCACACATTCCGACAGTGCATCGTTCGAGGCTGCGATCGGCCCCGACGATACGTTTTAAGGTCGTTTCAGGGCACCCTCGGGGCCTGCGCGTTACGCGCGGGTCGCCTGAGAGAGACCTGAGTACTACGCAGCGTAGACCAAACGCACCTCCCGTTTGTCGTCGGGTCGGCTTCGACACCTCACCGAGCGCGCACGGATCACCGTCACCAGCGATTCCGCTCGGGACGTGGTGCGCACGACGCGCGAATCCCGTGGGTGCGGCATACTCGGACACTAGATTTCGTCCCCTTGCGCCCCATCCGGTGCGCGCGTATCCCGACTGTGAGAAATGAGGTTGCCGACGCCGTGTGTGGACTGCTCGGATTCCTGGCATCTGACGAGGCGGCACCTGGCACGGTGGAGCAGGTCTACGAGGCCTTGCACTGTGTACGTCACCGGGGCCCGGACGAGCGCGGCACCTGGCACGACGACCATGTGATCTTCGGCTTCAACCGCCTGTCGATCATCGACATCGAGCACTCGCACCAGCCGCTGCGCTGGGGCCCGCCCGAGCAGCCCGACCGCTACGCGTTGACCTTCAACGGCGAGATCTACAACTACCTGGAGCTGCGCGCGGAGCTCGCCGAGGCGCACGCCGCCGACTTCCCGGACGGGCAGATGTTCCACACGGAAGGCGACAGCGAGGCCATCGTCGCCGCGTTCCACTACTGGGGCCCCGAAGCGGTGCGTCGGCTGCGCGGCATGTTCGCCTTCGCGATCTGGGACACCGAGACCGGGGAGCTGTTCCTCGCGCGCGACCCGTTCGGCATCAAGCCGCTGTTCCTGGCCACCGGGCCGGGCGGCACCGCGTTCGGCAGCGAGAAGAAAAGCCTGCTGGAACTGCTGCCCGCGCTGGAGCTGAGCGACGCGCTGGACCCGCGGGCGCTGGAGCACTACACCGTGCTGCAGTACGTGCCGGAACCGGAGACACTGCACAAGGACGTGCGCAGGCTGGAGTCCGGCAGCTACGCCACCGTCCGGCCCGGCGCCGCTCCGGTCGTCACCCGGTATTTCACGCCGAAGTTCCCGGTGCGCCCGTTCACCCCCGGTTCGGCGGCGGCGCGCTACCGGGAGATCGCCGCGGCGCTCGAGGACTCCGTCGCCAAGCACATGCGCGCCGACGTGACGGTCGGCTCGTTCCTGTCCGGCGGCATCGACTCCACCGCGGTCGCCGCGCTGGCGATGCGGCACAACCCGAAGCTGATCACGTTCACCACCGGGTTCGAGCGCGAGGGCTATTCGGAGGTGGACGTGGCCGCCGAGAGCGCCGAGGCGATCGGCGCGCGCCACGTGGTGAAGGTGGTCTCCCCCGCCGAGTTCGCGCAGGCGATCCCCGAGATCGTCTGGTACCTCGACGACCCGGTGGCCGATCCGGCGCTGGTCCCGCTGTATTTCGTCGCCAAGGAGGCGCGCAAGCACGTCAAGGTGGTGCTCTCCGGTGAGGGCGCCGACGAGCTGTTCGGCGGATACACCATCTACCGCGAGCCGCTGTCGCTGAAGCCGTTCGAGAAGCTGCCCCGCGGCCTGCGCAGGCTGGCGGGCAAGCTGTCGGACCGGATCCCGGAAGGCACCAGGGGCAAGAGCCTGCTGCACCGCGGCTCGCTCACCCTGGAGGAGCGCTATTACGGCAACGCGCGCAGCTTCAGCGACGCGCAGTTGCGCGCCGTACTGCGCGAGTTCCGGCCGGAGTGGACCCACCAGGACGTCACCGCGCCGCTGTACGCCCAGTCGCGCGGCTGGGACCCGGTGGCCCGGATGCAGCACCTGGACCTGTTCACCTGGTTGCGCGGCGACATCCTGGTCAAGGCCGACAAGATGACCATGGCGAATTCGCTGGAACTGCGCGTGCCGTTCCTGGACGCCGAGGTCCTGAAGGCGGCCGAAGGGCTGCCGTTCGACCAGAAGATCACCAAGGAGACCACGAAGTACGCGCTGCGCCAGGCGCTGGAGGGCATCGTGCCGCCGCACGTGCTGCACCGCGCCAAGCTCGGCTTCCCGGTCCCGCTGCGGCACTGGCTGCGCGGCACCGAACTCTACGACTGGGCGCAGCAGCAGATCGCCGAATCGCAGACCGGCCACCTGCTGAACAAGGCCGCGATCAGCGAGATGCTGGTCGCGCACCGGGCCGGAACCGCCGATCACAGCCGCAGACTGTGGACATTGCTGGTGTTCATGGTGTGGCACGGCATCTTCGTGGAGGACCGGATCAAGCCGGAGATCCAGGAGCCCGCGTACCCCGTCTCGCTGTAGCGCGCAAACATACGAAAGGCGCGCACCCGGCCCGGTGCGCGCCATTAGTAGTGAAAAAAAGAGCAGGGTGTTGAT
>NZ_JBHVDM010000129.1:0-15637 GCF_042802775.1 Nocardia sp. NPDC057455
TCCACACGGGGGGTGAAAGACCGGAACCAAATAAAACATTTGGCACTGACATTCATCGACACACTATTGAGTTCTCAAAGAACACACGCACACACCATCGCCCGGTTTGAGCCGATTGATCGGTGAAGCAACTTTTCCAGCTTAGCTCAGCGGTGAACCCAGTTGCAAACTGGGGTCTCGTTCGAGCCATGTGATCGCCAGGCGCTCCTCGTACTACCTCGTTTCCCTGGCCTCCCGCTCAGCGTTTCCGCTCAGCTGTTGGGCCCCGGGTCGGTGTCCGTGTCGCTCTGACTTGGAATAAGTTACGTGTCTGCGTGCGCGATGTCAAATCTGCTGGTCAACACGCGTTTTCATGGAAACGTTCGATAACTCGCGCCCACTGGGATGGACGCGAGCGCTCAATCCGCTGCGCCGACACGCGTGACATCGCCACCCAAAGCCTGCAGCTGCTCGACGAAATTCGGATACCCGCGGTCGATATGGAAGACGTCGTGCACTTCGGTGGTCCCGTCGGCGACCAAGCCCGCGAGGACCAGACCCGCGCCGGCCCGGATGTCCGAGGACCACACCGGGGCGCTCGACAACCGCGGAATACCGCGCACCACCGCGTGGTGTCCATCGGTGCGCGCATCGGCGCCGAGCCGGATCATCTCTTCCACGAACCGGAAGCGCGCCTCGAAGATGTTCTCGGTGATCATCGAGGTTCCGTCCGCGATGGACGCGAGTCCGATGGCCATCGGCTGCAGGTCGGTCGGGAAACCGGGGAACGGCAGGGTGGAGAAGTTCACCGCGCGCGGCCGCTCGGCTTGGACCACCCGGAAGCCGTCCTGCTCGAACGAGATGCGCGCGCCCGCGGATCGCAGCTTGTCCAGCACCAGCGACAGATGCTTGGGGTTCACGCCTGTTACGCGGATGTCGCCGAGGGTCATCGCGGCGGCGATACCCCAGGTCGCGGCCACGATGCGGTCACCGATGACGCGGTGCGTGGTCGGCGCGAGGCGCTCGACCCCCTGGATGGTGAGCACCGAGGTGCCCGCGCCGCTGATCCGCGCCCCCATCCGGACGAGCATGTTGCACAGGTCGACGATGTCGGGTTCGCGCGCGGCATTGTCGATCACCGTCTCGCCCTCGGCGAGCACCGCTGCCATCAAGATGTTCTCGGTCGCGCCGACCGAGGGGAAGTCGAGCCGGATGCGGGCACCTTGCAGCTCGTCGGCCTTGGCCACCACGCAACCGTGCTCGATCTCGCTGGTCGCGCCGAGCAGGCGCAGGCCGGCCTGATGCATGTCGAGCGGGCGGGAGCCGATGGCGTCACCGCCGGGCAGTGCGACGACGGCGCGCTTGCACCGCGCCATCAGCGGCCCGAGCACGCACACCGACGCGCGGAACTGCGTCACCGCGGGGAAGTCCGCGTGGTACTTCGGTTCGGCGGGTGTGGTGATGCAGACCGTCCCGCCGTCGATGGCCACGTCGCACCCGAGGCCGCGCAGCACATCACCCATCAGCGGCACGTCGAGGATGTCCGGGCAGTTCGTAATCGTGGTGGTGCCCTCGGCGAGCAGCGCAGCGGCCATCAGTTTGAGGACGCTGTTCTTGGCGCCCCCCACCGTGACCTCACCGACGAGTCGTTTTCCGCCGGTAACCAAAAACCGTTCCATGCCGCCTCTCCGCGTATTCGGCGCACTGTTGGTGCAAGGATAGTTGGGGCGGCGCACTGCGGTGCCGCCTCTCCACGACTCTCCTCGCCTCCGGACGTTTTCGCCGTTGGAGCGAGTGCCGCGAGATGGGCGCGTTCTGTGGTCGACGGGGTGGTCCCGCCACGTTGCCGGCAATACCCCGTGATCGCCCGGGTACTCGCCCATGGTGCTACGCCATCAGGCGCTCGGCGGTCCCCCGCCGGGCTTCCACAGGATATCGCCGCCGGGGTTGGCCACCCGGCTCAGGATGAACAGCAGGTCCGAGAGGCGATTGAGGTACTTGGCGGGCAGGACGCCGGTGTCCTCGGGGTGCGCCTCGACCGCCGCCCACGCCGAGCGCTCCGCACGGCGGGCGACCGTCCGGGCGGTGTGCAGCAGGGCCGCCAGCGGCGTACCGCCGGGCAGAATGAACGAATCGAGCGCGGGCAACCCGGTGTTGAACTCGTCGCACCATGCTTCGAGCCGATCGATGTAGGGCTGGGTGATCCGCAGCGGCGGGTACTTCGGCTCCGCCACCACAGGTGTGGAGAGGTCGGCCCCCGCGTCGAACAGATCGTTCTGTATCTGTCGCAGCACCGCGAGCATCGTTTCGTCGGGCCTACCGAGGGCGATCGCGACACCGATGGCGGCGTTCGTCTCATCGCAGTCGGCGTAGGCCACCAAGCGTGGGTCCGTCTTCGCGACCCGGGAGAAGTCGCTCAATCCCGTGGTCCCGTCATCGCCGGTCCGGGTGTAGATCCGGGTCAAATGCACGCTCACAGCACAACCCTAGCGGGCGCGGCCGGACCGAGTCCGCCGAGAGCCGTGGCTACAAACCCGGCATCCGCCGCGTGCGGTCGGACGGGCGGGATTCCACCCAGGAGAGGAAGGCGGTCAGGGAGTCGCGATCCAAGGCGAGTTCGAAGTCGCCCGCGCGGTCCGACACCGCGATCACGGCGATGTCATCGGTCATGATGTCGTACTCGTCGCCGCGCGGGCCGCGGCGATCACCGATCTGGATGCCCTGACGCCGAATGGCGGAGTCGGGGCCGATTCTGAGGCTGGTCAATTTGAAGAAGACCAGACGGTCCTCGTCATAGCGGATCAATCCGTGGCGCCACCCTTGACCCCCGCGAGCGGGGAGGACACGCAGGATCGCGGCAGTTCCGCCGCGCCGCAACATGATCAGGCGGTAAGTCGAGGCGAGCGCGAGGAACACGAGCGTCAGCACCAGAATGATCAGGAGAACCATCCCGGTTTGCAATGCTGTTCGTCCCTTCGCTACGCCGCCGTGTCGTCCGACACGGCATTCGATTGGCGGTGTTCGCAGGCCCTTCGTGGTTACCCAGGCTGCCGCTTCCGAGCTTGCTGCGCACATCGCGTTCGGTCATTCAACCACGACCACGAGTTTACAAATGGCCCGGCCGTGTCCGACTCGCCTGAAAGACGCTGTCGGCGGTGAAGGGACTCTTCACCGCCGACAGCAGTCGTGTTCGAAAACAGGTTGTAGCTAAGCGTTCGCGGTCTGTTCGACCGCGCGCACGCGGGCCTGAGCCGCCTTCTGCTGCTCTTCGCTGGCGTCGGAGTCGGCCAGCACCCGGCGGGCCTCCTCGACGTCCACCTCGTCGGCGAATTCCGCCGACTCGGCGAGCACCCGAACCGAGTTCGCGGTCACCGAGAAGAAGCCGCCGTGCACCGCGGCGACGACTCGCTGACCGTCGGTGTCCACGATCGTCACGATGCCGCCCTCGACCAGCTGGCCGAGCAACGGTTCGTGACCGGCCATGATGCCGATCTGGCCCTCGGTGGTCTGCGCGCTGACGAACGTCGCCTGGCCGGACCAGAGCAATCGTTCGACCGCGACGAGATCGACTGACATTTCCGCCATCGGTGACTACTTTCCGAGGATCTTCTTGGCGGCCTTCTCGACGTCGTCGAGACCACCGCAGCTGTTGAAGGCCTGCTCGGGGTAGCTGTCGAACTCACCCTTGCAGACGCGGTCGAAGTCGTCGATGGTCTGCTCCAGCGGCACGACCGAACCCGGCTGCCCGGTGAACTTCTCGGCCACGATGAAGTTCTGGCCGAGGAACTTCTCCAGACGACGGGCGCGGCCGACCAGGACCTTGTCCTCTTCCGACAGCTCGTCCATTCCGAGGATGGCGATGATGTCTTGCAGTTCCTTGTACTTCTGCAGGATCCGCTTCACCTCGTTGGCCACCCGGAAGTGCCGGTCGCCGACGATCGAGGCCTCCAGAATGCGGGAGGTCGAGGTCAGCGGGTCGACGGCCGGGTAGATGCCCTTCTGCGAGATCGGGCGGGAGAGCTCGGTCGTCGCGTCGAGGTGGGCGAAGGTGGTCGCCGGAGCCGGGTCGGTGTAGTCGTCGGCGGGCACGTAGATCGCCTGCAGCGAGGTGATGGACCGACCACGGGTCGAGGTGATGCGCTCCTGCAGCTCACCCATCTCGTCGGCCAGCGTGGGCTGGTAACCGACGGCGGAGGGCATGCGGCCGAGCAGGGTCGACACCTCGGAACCGGCCTGGGTGAACCGGAAGATGTTGTCGATGAACAGCAGCACGTCCTGGTGCTGCACGTCGCGGAAGTACTCGGCCATGGTCAGCGCCGAGAGGGCGACGCGCATACGGGTGCCCGGCGGCTCGTCCATCTGGCCGAAGACGAGCGCGGTGTCCTGGAGGACGCCCATCTCCTCCATCTCCAGGTGCAGGTCGGTGCCCTCACGGGTGCGCTCGCCGACACCGGCGAACACGGAGGTGCCGGAGAACTCCCGAGCGATACGGGTGATCATCTCCTGGATCAGAACGGTCTTGCCGACGCCGGCGCCACCGAACAGGCCGATCTTGCCACCCTTCACGTACGGGGTGAGCAGGTCGATGACCTTGATGCCCGTCTCGAGCAGCTCGGTCTTGCCCTCGAGCTGGTCGAACGACGGCGGCTTGCGGTGGATGCCCCACTGCTCGCCGTCGCGGCCGAGGCCGGGGGTGTCCAGGCAGTCGCCCAGCGCGTTGAAGACGTGGCCCTTGACCACGTCGCCGACGGGCACCGAGATCGGCTTGCCGGTGTCGGTGACGGTGGCGCCGCGGACCAGGCCGTCGGTCGGCTGCATCGAGATGGTGCGCACGATGCCGTCGCCGAGGTGCTGGGCGACCTCGAGGGTCAGGGTCTTGGCCACCGAGGTCAGGGCGATCTCGGCGTGCAGAGCGTTGAACAGCTCGGGAATGGCTCCGCGCGGGAACTCGACGTCCACGACGGGGCCGATGACCCGGACGACGCGGCCTGCGGCGCCGCCGGTCCGGCTCGTGTTGTCTTGGGTGACAGCTGCGGTCATTGGTTGGTTCTCTCCGTGTCGATGTGCGGCCTTCGGGGGGCCTTCGTGGTTGCGCACGCTTCCGCTTCTGGCCCCGTGCCTCAGGCTGGGTCTGATCGGCGGGCCCCGCGGGGCCCTACGTGGTTACGCACGCTTCCTCCTACGTGCCCGCTCAGGCCGCGGGTGGCGCTCAGTCGCGGTCCGAGCTCGACGCCAGCGCGTTCACGCCGCCGACGATTTCGCTGATTTCCTGCGTGATCTGGGCCTGGCGCACCGAGTTGGCCTCGCGTTGGAGCACGCTCGCGAGTTCGTTGGCGTTGTCGGTGGCAGCCTTCATTGCGGTGCGCCGAGCCGCTGACTCGGATGCCGCTGCCTCGAGCAACGACGCGTAGATGCGCGTATTGACGTACTTCGGCAGCAGCGCCGCCAGCAGCACATCGGCGTCGGGCTCGAATTCGTACTGAGCGTGGACGTCCGCCGTCGGTGAATCCGACACGATGTCCTCGCCCAGGTCGAAGTTCTCGTCGACGTAGCTCACCTGGATCGGCGCCAACCGGCGCACCTCAGGGCTCTGCGTCAGCATCGAGACGAAGCGGGTGTACACGACGTGCAGCTCATCGACGCCGGCGATGTCACCCGTCCCGTTCGGAGCGGGTACCGCCCCGTCGGAACCGGCCATGAAGGCGTCGACCAGGTGGTGGCAGGCGGACGAAGCATCGGTGTACTTCGGCTGCTGCGAGAACCCGGTCCACGCCGACACGTACGAGCGGTTGCGGAAGGCGTAGTACGTCAGGCCTTTGTTGCCCATCACGTAGAGCACCGGCTCTTTGCCCTCGTCACGCAGGGTGGTCATCAGCTCTTCGGCGCGCTTGAGCACGTTCGAGTTGTAGCCACCGCACATGCCGCTGTCACTGGTGATCACCAGCACGGCCGCCCGGCGCGGGTTGGCGCGCTCGGTCAGCAGCGGATGCGACAGGTTCTTCGACGCGCTCGCCAACTCGCTGAGGACCTTGGTGATCTCCTCCGCGTACGGCTTCGCGGCCGCGACCCTGGCCTGTGCCTTCGAGATTCGCGAAGTCGCGATCAGCTCTTGGGCCTTGGTGATCTTCTTGATCGAATTCACACCACGAATGCGGGAGCGCAATTCACGCAAGCTTGCCATCAGCGGTTCACACTCCCTTCATTCGCTGCGTGGGATTGGCGGCATTCGCGGAGCACGAGGAGGTCGCGCACGCTTCCTCCTTCGTGCCCGCCGCGCATGCCGCGGATCGAATAGCGCATTTGCCGGCTCGCGTTACTTCTCGACGTGCTTGCGGGTCACCGACAGCGACTCGACCTCTTCGTGGTCGAGCTGGCCCGCCTCGGCCTCGTTCACCACGGGAGTGCCGTCGGAGGTGAGGAAGGTCCCCAGGAACTTCTTGGTGGCCGCCTCGACCTGCTCGGCCGCCTCGCCGTCGAGCACCTTGCCGCCCTCGATGGCCTTGAACACGTCGGCGGCGCTGCGGTGCAGCTCCTCCAGCAGCTCGGCGTTGAAGCGGCGGATGTCGCCGACC
Source organism: Nocardia sp. NPDC057455 (assembly GCF_042802775.1). Lineage (NCBI taxonomy): Bacteria > Bacillati > Actinomycetota > Actinomycetes > Mycobacteriales > Nocardiaceae > Nocardia > Nocardia sp. NPDC057455. The sequence goes on from NZ_JBHVDM010000129.1 coordinate 6,552, forward strand.
GGGATCGAGTCGAAGTGGCCGCGGTCGACCAGGTAGATCGAGATGATCTGGTCCTCGACCGGCACCGGCGAGTACTGGTCCTGCTTGAGCAGTTCGACCCAGCGGGCGCCGCGCTCGAGCTGCGCCAGCGAGGCCGCGTCGAGGTCGGAGGCGAACGCGGAGAACGCCTCCAGCTCGCGGTACTGCGCGAGTTCCAGACGCAGCGAGCCCGCCACCTTCTTCATGCCCTTGGTCTGGGCGGCGCCACCGACACGGGAGACCGAGGTGCCGACGTTGATCGCGGGGCGAACGCCCTTGTTGAACAGGTCGGACTCGAGGAACACCTGGCCGTCGGTGATCGAGATGACGTTGGTGGGGATGAACGCCGAGATGTCGTTGGCCTTGGTCTCGATGATCGGCAGACCGGTCATCGAGCCCGCGCCCAGCTCGTCGGACAGCTTCGCGCAACGCTCCAGCAGCCGGGAGTGCAGGTAGAAGACGTCACCCGGGTAGGCCTCGCGGCCCGGCGGGCGACGCAGCAGCAGCGAGATGGCGCGGTAGGCCTCGGCCTGCTTGGTCAGGTCGTCGAACACGATGAGCACGTGCTTGCCCTGGTACATCCAGTGCTGGCCGATGGCCGAACCGGTGTAGGGGGCAAGCCACTTGAAACCGGCGGAGTCGGAGGCCGGGGCGGCGACGATGGTGGTGTACTCCAGCGCGCCGTGCTGCTCCAGCGCGGCCTTCACGCCCGCGATGGTGGAGCCCTTCTGACCGATGGCGACGTAGATGCAGCGCACCTGCTTGGCCGGGTCGCCGGTCTCCCAGTTGGCCTTCTGGTTCAGGATCGCGTCGATGCAGACCGCGGTCTTGCCGGTCTTGCGGTCGCCGATGATCAGCTGACGCTGGCCGCGCCCGATGGCGGTCAGCGCGTCGATCGCGGTGATGCCGGTGGCCAGCGGCTCCTCGACCGGCTGGCGCTCCAGCACGGTCGCGGCCTGCAGTTCGAGCACGCGCTGTTCCTCGGACTCGATCTCACCGAGGCCGTCGATCGGCTGGCCCAGCGGGTTCACCACGCGGCCGAGGAACTTGTCGCCGACCGGAACCGAGAGCACGTCACCGGTCCGGCGGACCTCCTGGCCCTCCTCGATCTCGGCGAACTCGCCGAGGATGACCGCACCGATCTCACGGTCCTCGAGGTTCAGCGCGACGCCGAGCACGCCGCCCGGGAACTCGAGCAGCTCGTTGGCCATCGCCGAGGGCAGACCGCTGACGTGCGCGATGCCGTCACTGGTGTCGGTGACCACACCGACTTCTTCGATGGAGGTCTCGGGGGTGTAGCTCTGGGTGTAGCTCTCGATCGCGCTACGGATCTCGTCGGAGGAGATCGTCAGCTCCGCCATGTTCTTCCTGCTCTCGCTGTCTGGGTCTGGAATGTCGGGGGTGGTGGAAGCGCGCTAGGTCAGGGCCCGGCGCATCTTCTCCAGTCGGCCGATGGCGCTGCCGTCGATCACGTCGTCACCGACGCGCACCACGACTCCGCTCAGCAGATTCGGGTCGACCTGGATGTGCACCGTGGTCGCCTTGCCGTAGACGCGCCGCAGCGAGGCGGCGAGCCGGTCGCGCTGCTGCTCGGTGAGCCCGATCGCGGCGCGCACGTGCGCGACGATCTGATCGCGGCGCGAGGCCGCGAGGTCGGACAGCTCGTCGAAGGCGGTGCCGATGCCCGACCGCTGCCTGGTCACCACCTGCTCCGCCAGGGTCAGGGTGATGGGCTCCGTCTTGCCGGCCAGCAGCCGTCGGACCAGTTCGCCCTTGGCCGAAGCCTGCTGCGACCGATCCGACAGCGCCTGCTCCAGCTCGGGGTTGTCGCTGATGATCCGGCCCAGCCGGAACAGCTCGTCCTCGACCGCCTCGATCCGGCCACGCTGGGCCGCCGACTCCAGCAACGCCTCCTGACCGAGCAGCACCAAGGTGTCCACCAGATCCGAGGTGCGCGACCAGTTCTCGGCCACCGCGGTGGTCAGCACTGCCAGCGTGGCAGCGCTGACCTTGCCGCCGAAGACCCGCTCGCTGAGTTCCGCACGGACGGAACCCGGCACCGACACGTCCGCGAGCGCGACACGCAGCGAACGCTGGTCGTCCAGCACGGCGACAACGGCGAACAGTTCCGACCCCGTCGTGGCCGCAGCACTGTCGCTTCCGGTCAGAGCGGCCCGAAGCGCCTCCCGAGACCGGGCACTGGCCTCGCGGCTCGCTGCGTACATGCTTCTCACTTTCGCGTCGTTACCTTCCGACCCCGATGCCTGCGTCCGTCTGGTCGAGCTCGTCGAGGAAACGGTCGATCGAGGCCGACTGCTTGGCCTCGTCCGAAACCGACTGCCCGATGATCTTCTCGGCCAGGTCGACGGCCGTGCGGCCGACTTCGTGGCGCAGCTCGGTCAGGATCTGCTGGCGCTGGGCTTCCAGCTGGGTGTGGCCCGCCGCGATGATGCGGTCGGCCTCGGCCTGGGCCTCCGAGCGCATCTGCGCCAGGATCTCCTGGCCCTGGGTGCGCGCGTCCTCCCGGATGCGCGCGGCCTCGAGCCGGGCATCGGCCAGCTGCTGCTGGTACTGCTGCAGGGTGAGCTGAGCTTCTTCCTGCGCGGCTTCCGCGCGAGCGATGCCGCCTTCGATCTTCTCGGAACGCTCGTCGAGGGTCTTCATCAGGCGCGGGATCACGTACTTGTAGAACAAGATCCCGATGATGATGACGCAGACGATCGACCAGATGATGTCGTACGTTTCGGGGACGAGAGGATTCACTTCCTCTCCCTCCGCCGCCGCGAGCAAAACTGACTCGTACATCGGAATCAGAAAATGAAGCCGGCGACGAGACCGATGAGGGCCAGGGCCTCGGTGAACGCGATACCGAGGAACATGTTGGTACGGATGGTGCCCTGCAGCTCAGGCTGACGCGCGATGCCCTCGATCGCCTTGCCGACGACGATGCCGACGCCGATGCCGGGGCCGATCGCGGCGAGGCCGTAGCCGACGGCGCCCAGGCCCTTGAAGGTGCTCTCGTTCGTCGCGGCTTCCTGGGCCAGGTAAGCGAGGCTCATGAGTCTTCCATTCCCTTTCTGTTGCTCACCCGCCGGTCGGCGTGGTGTAGCAGTTTTCCGGTAGTTACGTCGGTCAGGTCAGTGGTCGGCCGCGTGCTGCGCGAGCGAGATGTAAACGGCGGTCAGCAGCGCAAACACGTAAGCCTGCAGGAAGATGACCAACAGCTCGAACAGGGTGAATCCGAGTCCCGCGAGCAGCGAGAACGGCGAGAACACCTTCATCCATGAGGTGGCGTCGAACAGGAAGAACCAGGTCGCGCTGAAGAACAGCACCAGCATGATGTGGCCGGCCAGCATGTTCGCCATGAGTCGGACGGTCAGCGTGAACGGACGCAGGATGAAGGTCGAGACGAACTCGATCGGAATCAGCAGCACATGCAGTGCGGCGGGAACGTTCGGAACGACGATGCTGCTGCGCATGTAGGTGAGGAATCCGTACTTCTTGATACCGACGTAGTTGAACGTCAGGTACGCGATGACGGCCAGCACCAGCGGCATGCCGATTCGGGCGTTCGAGGAGATGTTCAACCCCGGAACGACACCCGAGAAGTTCAGAAAGAGGACCGTGAAGAAGATCGTCGCGATCAGTGGCAGAAACTTCCGTCCCGATTCCTTGCCGAGAACCTCGTCGCAGATCTGCTCCTTGACGAAGACCAGGCCGGTTTCGGCGACATTCTGCAAGCCGCGCGGAACGAGCCGGGGCGAGCGGAATGCCAGCACCATCACGACAACGAGAACGGCCGTCATCAGGATGCGGATCAGCATCAATCGATCGAGTTCGAACGGCGTTCCCTCGAACAGCACAGCTGGAGGGAAGAAGTCGGTAAGCGACGGCGCGTGGAACTCGGCCGCCAGAGTGGTGACGCTCAGCGTTCTCTCCCGTGTTCGGGCCGCGGGTACGGTCATTCCCGCGGTTCGATCGGACATTGACGATCAATTTGGGTCGACTCAGGTCGGCTCGAAGTTCGTCAGCAGCTGGGCGGTGGGTTGATTTCCACCAGGCGTCTGTACGTGTGTCGGCGACATTCGTCGACATGCAGAACCGGAACACCCCTCGGAGCCCGGCACGGCAGTAAGCATAGCGGCCCATGCAGGGGATCTCGGCGGTGACCCCTCACTGATCCCCGACTTGGTCGCTTGCTTACCAACACTTTACCAAGTCATCTACGACAGCGTGTAGGGGGTGGGTGTTTTCGTTACTCCCGGGTACCGGACGCGGTGTCCGGGTCGGTCGTCGTCACGTACGGAACCTTCTGCCGGACAACGCCGTACGTCTCCGCGCCGAGCACGATGACCAGGGCTCCGACCACGGTGAGGAACAGGACGATGCGGTCGTAGAAATCGAATCGCTGCAGGATCGCGACGACGATCAGCGCCACCAGGACCTTGCCCACCCAGCTGACCAGCATGATCAGGCCGGCGGTGCTCGGCGGCAGCTTCGCGCCGAACAGCACGACGGCCGCGGTGGTGAGGATGAAGCCGCCCCCGATCGCGGCGCCGAGCACCGCGCCCCACACTCCGGCGCCACCCGCGACGGCGGCGCCGAGCGCGATGGCCACGACCACCAGCACGCCCAGGCCGATCAGTCCGTAGCGCAGCGCGGATCGCAGCGGCGCGTCGGGGCCGGGCACGGGTTCGGGTGTGAAGCTCACAGCCGCCGACTTTACCCGGACGCCGATCCGTCGCCCGCCGGGTCCCCGCGCCGCAGTCCCGGAACGGCGGTGATCACCAAGGCGAAAACCAGCCCGCCCGCCATCAGCAGTACGACCAGCGTGCGGTCCATCAGCGAAGTGCCGACCGCGCCGAAGGCAAGCACACCGACCCACAAATAGATCAACAGCACGACGCGGCGGTGCGAATGGCCGATCTGCAGCAAGCGATGATGCAAGTGCATTTTGTCCGGCGTCGAGAAGCTCACGCCCGCGCGAACCCGGCGCACGATGGCGAGCAACAGATCCAGCACCGGAATGAACATCACCGCGCCGACCAGCAGCAGCGGGGAAAGCAGACCGACGATGTCGCGCGGGCCGTACCCCTGCAACGGAATTCGCCCCGACGCGCCGGTCGACACCGCGGCCAGCATCAGTCCGATCAGCATCGAGCCGGAGTCGCCCATGAATATGCGCGCGGGCTGGAAATTGTGCGGCAGGAATCCGAGGCATCCACCCGCGAGCGCGGCGGCCAGCAATGCCGGCGGGTAGGTGTCCACCGAGCCGCCCTGCTCGTTCATCAGTCCTAGACAGAACACGAAGACGGCCAGCGCCGCGATCAGCCCCAGACCGGCGGCGAGGCCGTCCAGACCGTCGACGAAATTCATGGCGTTGACCAAGGTGACGGTGACCGCGACCGTGACCAGCCCGCCTTGCAAGCCGTCCAGCACCACCGTGGTGTTGCTGAACGGGTTGTAGATGACATACCAGCCCAGCCCCATGACGGCCATCACGCCCGCCGCCGTCACCTGGCCCGCGAACTTCGTCAGCGCGTCCAGGCCCCAGCGATCATCGACGATGCCGACCAGCACGATGACCGTGGCGGCCACCAGCACGGCGATCGGGATGTTCGGTTTGTAGTCGAAGCCGCTGCGCAGCGCGGGCAGCTGGTGGGCGAACAGCACCGCGGCGACCACACCGATGTACATGCCGACGCCGCCCATCCGCGGAATCGGCTTGACGTGCACGTCCCGGTCCCGGGGCACGGCGACCGCACCGAAGCCGATCGCCAGCACCCGCACTCCACCGGTGGCCAAGAACGTCACCACCGCGGAGATGAGCAACACGACGAGCAGTTCCCGAAGGGGGACGACAGCGCTCGAACCCATCATCCGAGCTGCTGCGCGGCGCCGCTGAGCGCTTCCGGCGACATGCCGAGCACCTCGGCGATGTCGGCGACGGGCACCGCGCCCACGCGCAGGATGCGCGGCTGGTCGGCGGTCAGGTCGACGATGGTGGAGGCCACCGCGTGCTCGGCCGGGCCGCCGTCGAGGTAGACGCCGACCAACTCGCCGAGTTGGTCACGGGCTTCGGCCGCGGTCTTCGCCGGGGGCTGCCCGGATACGTTGGCGCTCGACACCGCCAGCGGGCCGACCTCACGCAACAGTTCCAGCGCGACCGGGTGCAGCGGCATCCGCAGCATCACCGTCCCACGGGTGTCACCGAGATCCCACGCGAGCGAAGGCGCTTGCTGCACAACGAGACTCAGGCCGCCGGGCCAGAACGCCCGGATCAGCTCGCGCGCCTGCGGGCGCACCGAGAACACCAGGCCGTCGATGGTGTGCCAGGAACCGACGAGCACCGGCACGGGCATGTCCCTGCCGCGGCGCTTGGCCGCGAGCAGCGAACTCACCGCGGTGGAATCGAACGCGTCGGCGGCCAGCCCGTACAGGGTGTCGGTGGGCAGCACGACCAACCGTCCGGATTTCAGGGCGCTGGTGGCTGCGGACAGTCCGGCGGCACGCGAGTCGGAATCCGCGCAGTCGTAGACGGTACTCACGGCACCCATCCTGGCATGCTGGGCCGCCGGCCCGCCTCCCCGGGTCTTCCGGCCGTACCAGCTGGGGAGCGCGAGATTCGCGTTCAGGTCTTGTGTCTGGGGCCACTCGAGTTCTGGGCGTGCCCGGTGATTTACCCGTGTGCTCACGAAATCAGTCGTCGAGTGCGGTGCGGCGGTCGCCGCACCCGAGTCGACCACTGTCGGTGAAGGGCTTCGGCTCCCCGACCATGCTGGAGCCGCGAGCTCGCTGGGGATGAGCGCGCACGCTCGTGTTCCGGTCGGCTTCACGACTCGCATCCGGAAGCGTTGTCCAGCTCATCGGCGAATGCGCGAGACAGGCGGCTATACGTCACGCCCATGGCGCGGCGCTCGTCGACGTGCTGCCTGCCTTCGAAGGCAGCCGTCCACACGCGGGTCGGTAAGCCGGGTAGGCACACCGGTTCGCAGTGTTCCGGCGACAGACGAGCGAAACGCGGGTCAGGTGCGGGTGGCGGCGACGAAGCGGGGTTTTCCCGCCAGGTCCGGGTGCTCGACGACGTCGGTGAAGACGCCGGTGGCGGTCAGGAGGGCCGCGACGCCGGAGCCGTTGGTGTCGTCGTGCTCGATGGCGGTGGCGCCGCCGGGGCGCAGCAGTCCGGCGATGTTCGGGACCATCCCGCGGATGACGAACAGCCCGTCCGGGCCGCCGAACAAGGCGACGGACGGGTCGTGCTCGGCCACCTCGGGGTCGAGGCGGGCGTCCTGCGGGATGTAGGGCGGGTTGGACAACACGATGTCCACCCGGCCGCTGAGGTCGGTGAGCAGTTCCGGATCGGTGGCGTCGTCGGCGTAGAGGGTGATGGGGGTATCGCCCGCCGCGATCCGGTCGTCGGCGTTGCGCCGAGCCCAGACCAGTGCGGCGGGATCGAGCTCGACGGCGTGCACCTCCGCGTCGGGACGCGCGTGCGCGACGGCCAGCGCGAGCGCTCCCGATCCGGTGCACAGGTCGACGACGATCGGCGCGTGATCGTGCGGCAGCGCTTCCAACTGCGCCAGCGCCCACGCGTACAGCAGCTCGGTCTCCGGGCGCGGCACGAAGACGCCGGGACCGACCGCGAGGTCCAGCGCGCCCATCACGGCGGTGCCGGTCAAGTGCTGCAACGGAATGCGCTCCGCCCGGCGGGCGACCAGTTCGCGGATCGCGTCCAGCTCGTCCGGCGACACCAGCGGGCTCAGCGCCAGCCGGGTTCGCTCCACGCCGAGGACGTGCGCGGCCAAGTGCTCGGCGTCGGCCCGCGGACTGTGCACTCCGGCGGTCCGTAACGTCTCGATGGCGGCGTTGATGACGGGGCGCAGCGCGACTCGGGTCGTAGACATGGCACCGACTCTGCCCGACCGCGGTCTATTCCGCGGCCATACGTGCTTCGCGATCCGCCTTCCCCAGCGCATCCAGCAGTGCGTCGAGTTCCCCGTCGAGCACGGCGTCGAGGTTGTGCGCCTTGAAACCGATCCGATGGTCGGTGATCCGGTTCTCCGGGAAGTTGTAGGTGCGGATCCGCTCGGAGCGGTCCACCGTACGAATCTGGCTGGCGCGGCCCGCCGCCGCCTCCTGATCGGCCTGATCTTCGGCCAGCGCCTGCAACCGCGCCGCGAGCACCTGCATGGCGCGCGCCTTGTTCTGCAGCTGGGATCGCTCGTTCTGACAGGTGACCACGATGCCGGAGGGCAGATGGGTGATGCGCACCGCGGAATCGGTGGTGTTGACGCCCTGACCGCCTTTCCCGGAGGAGCGGTAGACGTCGATGCGCAGATCCGATTCGTCGATCTGCACCTCTTCGATCTCGTCGGGCTCCGGATAGATCAGCACGCCCGCAGCCGAAGTGTGGATGCGGCCCTGCGATTCGGTCACCGGGACGCGCTGCACCCGGTGCACGCCGCCCTCGAACTTGAAGCGCGACCAGACGCCGTCGCGGGCGGCGTCGCGGCTCTTGATCGACAGCGTCGCCTCTTTGTAACCGCCCAGGTCGGACAGGGTGGCGTCGAGGATCTCGACCTTCCAGCCGTGGCGCTCGGCATACCGCACGTACATGCGAGCCAGGTCGGAGGCGAACAGCGCGGATTCCTCGCCGCCCTCCCCGGACTTCACCTCGAGCACGACGTCGTCGCCGTCGTGCGGGTCACGGGGAGCCAGCAGGTCGGCAAGCGCCTGTTCCAGTTCCTCGACTTCGCGCTCCAGCTCCGGGACCTCCGCGGCGAACGCGGAGTCGTCGGCGGCGAGCTCCTGGGCGGCGGACAGATCGTCGCGCGCGGTCTCGAGCTTGCGGTAGGTGGCCATGACCGGGGCCAGTTCGGCGAACCGCTTGCCGACCCGGCGCGCGGCGCCCGCATCGTTGTGCAGCGACGGATCGGCCAGCTGCGTCTCCAGGCCCGCGTACTCGGCCAGAATGTCGTCGATGGCGGACGGTTGCGTCACAGTGCTTCCTTCTCCTGGTACCAGTCCATACAAAACACCGACGCCCGGCCTGCGCAGCAGGACCGGGC
>NZ_JBHVDM010000130.1:0-12323 GCF_042802775.1 Nocardia sp. NPDC057455
GAACCATGAGGTTCCGGGCCGTTTCGTTTTCGATGCTTCGGTTCGGACGGCGGCTACTGCCGATGTAACCGCTCCCGGACGGCATCCATGCGGGCGCGCAGTTCCTCTGGGCTGACCATGCCCCGATCCATCAGCGTGTGGGCGGTGACCACCACCGAGCGGGTGCGTACCGGGAAGTCGTGGTAGATCGTCTCGCCGAGCGCGTCCTCGGCATGGCGGCGCTCGAGATTGTCCAGGGCGCCGCGCCAGGAGAGGCATTCGCACGTGGCTTGCATGCTGGACTCCCACGGGTCGGGCTTGCGATCGAGTTCGGGTAGGGCGCTTTCCCGGCGCGACGCGGGATCCAGGGTGTTCAGTAGTACTTCGTACGGACCGCTCGTCACCGGCTTCCCTCCTGTCTTATGGCGGACTCGACTCGGTCCGGCGGTTGCTGCGCGGTCCAGTCGACCTGGGGCAGCGCCACTCCGATCATCGTGTCCCGCGTGACGATGGCGGCCAGCTGCTCCTCGGTCCAGTCCTCGGTGCCCTCGGGGCGCATCGGCATCACCATGAACCGGGATTTCTGGTTGGAATCGTGCACCCGGATCTCGACGTCGGACGGGAAGTGCAAGCCGAACTCCGCGAGCACTTCGCGGGGCCTGCGTACCAGGCGGCGACGGTAATTGGGCGTGCGATACCAGTCCGGGGACATCCCGAGGACCGGCCGCGGATAGCACGAACACAGCGTGCACACGATGACGTTGTGCACCTGTGGGGTGTTCTCCAGCACGTAGAAGTAGGTGTAGTCGCTCGGTGTCCCGGATCCGGTGGGATCGCGCCAGTCGATGCCGATCTCTTTGCACGTCTCGGTCCCGTCGGCGAGCAGGCGCGCCTTGAAGTCGGGATCGGTCCACGCCTTGGCGACCAGTTTCGATCCGCCGTGCGGACCGACCGATTCGGCCCACTCGGCGAACCTGCGGTGGTCTTCCTGGGAAAAGAGCCCCTTCTCGATGGCCAATTCGCGGACCGCCGTCTCGAGCACTTCGAATTCGCTGATCTCGTCGCTCGTCCGGATCGGCGCGTGCGCGTCGTGATCGTGGGTCCGGCTCACTGGGCATCCTCCTCTGCGGGCTCGAGCCAGCGCTCGGAGACCTCCGTCTCCAGGGTGTCGGCGTCGAAGCCGGTGTATTTGGGCCATAGATCCTTCTGACGGAATCGCACGACGTAGAACGGCTCGACGCGACCGTCCTCGCGTCCCCACGCCTCGTCCTCCGGGATGATCCACTCCGGCCGGTGCTCGACGACGACACCGGTGTGCCCGCGGGTGTAGGCCTGGGTGCGGGTGTGGAACATCGACGTGGCGTCGCGCACCCGTACCCGATCGCCGATGCGATACTTCCTGCTCATGCGCGCGCCTCCCTCCGGGCGCGTACTTCGTCCAGCTTGGCCGAGAGTTCATCGGGGGTGATCAATCCCTTGGCGACCAGAGTCTTCGCCGCGACGGTCACCCAGCGCGCGTAGTAGGGGAGACCGAAGTACAGCGTCGCGCCGAGGTCGTTCTCCGCTCGCCTGCGCTCCTCGGAGTTCCATACGCCGCGCCAGCCGAGGCATTCGCAGGTGACGTAGGTGCTCATCTCCCAGGGCTCTTCCTCCTTCTCCTGGTACTCGATCGGGATATCCGGTTGGCCGCCCACGTCGTGCAGAACGTGTCGAAGTGCGGCGAACAAATCGTTGGAGATCTCGTAGGGTGAGTCCAGCGGTTCGCGGAAGACCGGTGCGAGGTCCGCGACGCGATGCTGCAATTCGTCGAATCGATTCGGTGCGCTCATGATGTCTCCGTAGCAACGGATCCGGTGTCCCCGGCAGGGCGGTTGCGGCGGGTGTGCGCGCGCACGCCCGAACTCGTCGAGGCGGAACCGATGACGAGCGCCATGAGGGACTCCAACAGGACGGCCTGCCCGGTCATCGGGCAAGCGGGAGCAGTCGGACGACGGGGGGTGTGACCCCAGTCACAATCGCATGGTTCGGTTGCCAAGGTTACACGGCAAGATCGATTTGCTGAAGGATGACTGCTGAGCGCGGCGTGCACGCGCACCGGCTCGGAGGATCGGCGGTTCCGGCCTCTTGACTAGCGAAAAATGTGGAGGAAACTAGTCATTACACCGGAGTACCGGTAGGTGAGCGCACGGTCGGCTGAGACGTCGGCAGGCAGTGAAGACACCGACCCAGGATCCGGCTAGGCCCCCGGCAGCCAGTCGAAACACCGGAGTCGTCAGCGACGACCGACGCTCACGGTTTCGATGAGACTACCGGGGACTGATCTGTGTAAGGGGTCTTCGGCTAGCGTTCCAGAGCTCGTGAACACGATCGAGCGGTCGACGCAATCAGCTCACTTGCACGGAGTGCTGGTGGTTGACTAGCCGGGTGCCGGCTGTCTCGGCCGCACATCGGCAACCCGTGTCAGGAGGCACTCGCAATGCCCACTCATGACGGAAGCTGGCCCCAGGGAACGCCGTGCTGGGTCGACTGCCAAGTCGACGATCCGGCGCGCGCCCGCGAATTCTACGGCGCGCTCTTCGGCTGGGAGATCGAGGACAGCCCGCCCGAGGCGGGCGGATATCTGATGGCGATGCGCAACGGCCGCGCGGCCGCGGGCATCGGGCCCAAGCCGGAAGGCATGCCGATGCCGTCGGTGTGGACCACCTACCTCGCCGCCGACAGCGCCGACGCGATCGGGCAGAAGGTCGGCGCGGCGGGCGGTGCGCTGATGATGAAACCGTTCGACGTGCTCGATGTCGGCCGCATGTTCGTCGGCGCCGACCCGACGGGCGCGGTTTTCGGGGTCTGGGAGGCCAAGGCCCACGGCGGTGCGGGCGTCTACAACGAGCACGGCGCGTACTGCTGGAACGAGTTGCACACCAGCGACTACAAGCAAGCGCAGGAGTTCTACGCCGACGTGTTCGGCTGGCACTACATCGAGATCGGCGACGGCGAGCACTTCGTCTACTCCACCTTCAGCCTGACGCAGGACGGCGACGCCGTCGGCGGCGTCAACGACTCGACGAAGATGCCGGGCGACAACCCGTCGTATTGGCTGGCCTGGTTCCAGGTCGACAACACCGACGAGGCGCTGGCCAAGGCGGGTGATCTGGGCGCCACCGTGATGTCGGGACCCGACGACAGTCCCTTCGGGCGGATGGGCATCGTCCAAGGCCCACAGGGCGAGGTTTTCGGAATCATCGATCCCACGACCACCGTCGGCGAACCGCCGAGCGGCGCCTGAGTCCGGCCGGCGGAGCGGCGGACCGAACCGCTCCGCCGCCGGGTCGTCTCAGCGCGGGAGCATGGTCGGGTGTGGGCGCCTCGAGTTCTCAGTGCTCGAGGCGCTCGACCAGCGGCCGAGTACGAGCACGCGAACCGTCGGCCCGGATGCGTCGCCGAGACGCCTGCTCGGGCGAGTATTCCGGAATCGGGCCGCCCGCCGAGACGAACGGGCGCGACAAGATCCCCGAGGACAGACCAGGATTCTGGGCACGCGGCCGGGTTGTCGCGAATCGGTCGGCAGCGCCGATGATGTTCACCACACGCGCGGGCCGAGGCGCGCCTATTCCGGCGTGACCAGCCCGTGCTGATGTGCGTAGACGACGGCGTGGATGCGATCGCGCACGCCGAGTTTGGCGAGGATGCGCGAGACGTGGGTTTTCACCGTCTCCTCGCCGACGCCCAGCTGCGCGGCGATCTCGGCATTGCTGCGCGCGTCGGCCAACAGCAGCAGTACCTCCAGTTCCCGGGCGGTGAGCTGGTGGACTTCCCGCGGGGTGCGCGGCGGGGCGAGCGTGCTCGCGAAGCGGGAGACCAGGCGGCGGGTCATCGACGGATCGATCAGCGCGTCGCCGCGTGCCGCGATCCGGATGGCCGTGACCAGTTCCTCGGGAGGAAGGCTTTTCAGCAGGAACCCGCTCGCGCCTGCCTGCAAGGCGCGGTACAGGTTGGCGTCGCTGTCGTAGGTGGTGAGCACCAGGACGTGCGTTCCGCCCGCGGCGACGATCGCGGCGGTGGCGGCCAGCCCGTCCAGCTTCGGCATCCGGACATCGAGGATCGCGACATCCGGTCGCAGCCGGGCGGTCTCGGCGATGGCGGCGCGGCCGTCGCTCGCCTCGGCGACGCAATCGAGGTCCGCCTGGCTGTCGACGACGGCGCGCAAGCCGGAGCGGAACATGCTGTGATCGTCGGCGATCAGGACGCGAATGGGCGTGTTCACAATCCTCCGATCGGTACGGACACCGTGGTGTGCCACTGCGCGGCGTCGCGGCCGTAGTCCAGTTCCCCGCCGAACAGCTCGGCGCGGCGGCGGATGCCTTTGAGGCCGCGCGGGACCGAGGTGCCGGCGGCGGCCGGTTCGCCGGCGAGGGGATTGGTCGCGCGCAGCACTACCCGCTTCGGCAGGTACTCCACATCCAGTCGCGCGTGCGTCCCGTCCCCGTGCCGCAGCGCGTTGGTCAGCATCTCCTGCACGATGCGGTACAGGGTGATGTTCAGCGAGCCGGGCAGTTCGACCGCGTCGCCGCGCACGGTCGTCTCGACCTCCAGCCCGGCCGCACGGACGTGCTCGATCAGTCCGTCGATGTCGGCGAGCCCCGGCTGGCGCTGCCCGTCGTCTTCCCGCCCGTGCAACAGATCGAGCTGGCGACGCAGATCGACCATCGCTGCCCGGCTGCTGGATTCCACCGCGGACAGCGATCGGGCGGCGGCCGGGTTCGCCGTGCCGCCCAGCGCCAGCCTGGCGGCGCCGGCGTGGATGCCGATCGCGCTGACGTGATGCGAGATCACGTCGTGCAGGTCGCGGGCGATGGCCGCCCGCTCTTCGGTGACCGCCCGCTCCAGCGCCGCCCGGTGCTCCTGCTGCCGCAACCGGGCACGCTGCTCGAGATCGGCGATGTAGGCGCCGCGCGCGGCGGTGTATCGGCCGACCAACCAGGGCACGCAGCCCGCGGCCACCGTGGAGGCGAGCAGCAGCCGCCAGTCCTGGGCCGCGTTGCTGCCGGTGAGGACGTGGGCCGTGGCCACGCCGCCACACAGCAGCAGCATGGTCGACACCGATTTCGGCCCGGCCAGCCACGCCCCCGCGCGATATCCGGCCACCAGGAAACCCACGTCGGCGAACCGCACCGGGAACCCGTGCCGGTGCAGCAGCAGTGCGGCCAGCAATCGCACCAGCACCTGCGCCGCCGCCACCGCCCCAGCGGTCCGGGGCGGCGCGGCCAAGGCCAGATCGGCGGCGACGATCGCGGTGATCGCGGCGGCCGTCTGCCACGGGGCGACGGCGAACACGCCGCACAGCCCGAGTACCACCGCGTCGATCAGGGCCGCCGCCACGGCAACCACTACCGACTGCCGGGCCAGCGACCTGCTCACATCCAACAGTTCGCCACCGCCTCCGTCCCGTCAGCGTCGAGTTACGCGGGCGATCCTAGCGAGCGCACCCGTCCGCGCCGTGCACGCCGACCACTCACTGTGCCCGCGAATCGAGCCGCCCGCGTCCCCCGCGCGGGGGACGCGCGATCCCTCGTCGGCGCGATGTTCTCGCGGCCGCGCAGCCGTAGCGTCGAAGCCGACGGCGGACGATGGAGGAGAACACATGGGCCGTGTGGAGTTGTCGATTTATGCCATTCCGGCGTTCGCGGTGCTCATGCTGGTGGAGTGGATCGCCTACCGGCGCGATCCCGACCGATCCGGTAACGGCGGGTCGGCTCGCGACACCGCGTCCAATATCGCGACGTTCACCCTGGGTCGGCTGGTGAAACCGGTGACGCAGTATCTGGTGCCGTTCTCCGCGGTGGTCGGCGCCGCTGCGATCACGCCGCTGCATCTCTCACCGCGGTCGTGGTGGGTCTGGGTACTCGGCCTGATCGTCACGGACTTCTGCTACTACTGGGCGCATCGCGCCGATCACCGTGTCCGGCTGATGTGGACCGCGCACAACGTGCACCACTCGAGCGAGCACTTCAACCTCTCCACCGCGATCCGCCTTTCCTGGCTGCATCCGGTGCCGACCGTCCTGCGCGGCCTGGCGTGGGTGCCCGCGGCGCTGCTGGGCTTCCCGGCCTGGATGATCTTCTTGTTGCAGGGCATCGGGCTGCTCTACCAGTTCCCGATCCACACCCAGCGCGTGCGGACGCTGCCACGCCCGATCGAGTTCCTGTTCAACACGCCGTCGCACCACCGTGTCCACCACGGCTCGAACAAGCCCTATATCGACAAGAACTACGGCGGCATCCTCATCCTCTGGGATCGGATGTTCGGCAGCTTCGCCGCCGAGTCCGAACCGGTCCGCTACGGCCTCACCAAGAACATCGGCACCGACAACCCGCTGAAGGTCAACTATCACGAATTGGCCGCGCTGATCCGCGACGTACGCGGTGCGAGCACCTGGCGCGGGCGGCTCGGCTACGTGTTCGGCCCGCCGGGCTGGACCGAGCATGCCGCACCGGCGCCCGAGGTGATCGAAGCTCCGGTGCCCGGCCGGGTAGAGGAACGCGCCGGACAGCTCGCCTCCTGACGCGTGACGGGAGCTGTCGGTAGCCGGGTGTCTCAGCACACCCGGCTACCAGCGTGAACGGATCCGCGACGCGTGCGCGGACTCCACCGCCACCCGGGGGGCGGCGGACGGGCGCGACGGGATCGACTGATCGCGGCGAGCGCCAGGCGCACGGCAGCGGACGATGCGCAGGGTCGGTCACCGTCCGAGGTAGACCGTCATACTCGCGATACCGTGACGGACCCGATGGTCGATCGCGAGGCGCGCGTCAGTCTCCGTCGAGATAGAACGTCACACGCGCGATGCTGTCGCTGCCGGTCGCGAACTCCACGACCGCGACTCCCGAGACCGCGCCGAGCCGCACACTCGCCGTGACGGTGCGGCCCGCGGCGATCACCTTGCTCCAGCGCATGTTCCGCACCCGATTCGTGAATTCCTCCACGGATACCGGTGTGCCCGCGGGCAGCTCGATATCGGCCCGATGCCCGAGCAACTCGCGCACGCGGCTCAGATCGGTGCTCGCGGCGGCAGCGAAAAGCCCTGTCGTGGCTCGTTTTCCGCGGCGACCCACGCCGCCGAGCGCCTGCAGCATGCCCAGCGCCCCGCCGACGCCCTGGTTGACGATCAGTTGCGGTCCGAGCTTCAGCGCGGCGGCGAGCCCGGGCAGCCCGGTGCGCAGCAGCTGCCAGATCATGCCCGCCAGCTCCCAGTGCGCGGCGAGGTAGGCGATCCGCCACGCACCGTCCCGCTCGACCAGCCGGTAGCGCAGATGCATCGGGACCGAGACGGTGGCCCCGGTGGACATCGTGGTGACGATGGTCAGATCGCGCACCACTGTCGGCGGATGGACCAGGTCGCGCTCGACCCGGAACGCGATGGTGTTCGGCCCGATGAAGGTGTCGTAGAACCGTTCGATGGCGGCGCGGCCGACGTGCGGGCGGGATCCCACCGGGTCGTTGACCTCCGCGCCGGGGGTGAACAGGCCGACCCACGCGGACTTGTCGTGCGCGCCGACCGCGCGCGGCGATGCCTCGACGGCCGCGAGCAGCGCTGCGGCCGAGGGTTCCAGCGGCATGGCAGTACCTCCGTTTTCGCGAGCCCGGACCGGACACATGGTAGAACAAGTTCTAGTTTTGGCGTCGCGTTACGGTGTTCGCACCGGTCGCCTCCGCACGACAAGGGATCTCGATGGATTGGTATACCGGGAACACCGCCTACGACACCGTACTGACGATCGGCTTCGTGTTCGCGGCGTTCGTCGTCGTCGGCGGCTTCTTCGCGCAGAGTCCCTACGGCCGGTTCGCCTCGAACGCGGTCGGTTTCAACCTCGACCCGAAGCTGGGCTGGTGGTTGATGGAGATTCCGGCGACGGTGGTGTTCGCGATCTGCTACCTCGCGGGCCCGAATCGATTCGAACCCACCTCGATGGCGCTCGCCGCGATCTGGGTGCTGCACTACGGCAACCGCGGCTGGTTCTTCCCGCTGTCCATCCGGCAGGCGCCCGGTAAGCGGAGCAGCTTCAACATCTCGGTGCTCGGCGCCGGCATGTTCGTCACGGCGCTGCACGGCTATCTCAACGGCACGCTGTTCGGTCACGACTATCTCGATCAATACGGTCCCGAGTGGTTGACCGATCCGCGGTTCCTGCTCGGGCTCGTCGTCTACCTGGGCGGGTTCGTGCTGCTGGTGCGCTCCGAGTCGATCGTGCGCAACTTGCGGGACAAGGACGATCCGGGCGCCGCCGAGTACCGGATTCCCTACGGTGCCGGGTTCCGGTTCGTCAGCAGCCCGGCCTACCTGGGCGAATTGATCGCCTGGGCGGGCTTCGCGCTGGCGACGTGGTCGTTGGCAGGCGTGGTCATCTTCCTGATCACCGCGGGGAATCTGGTCCCGCGCGCCTTCGCCACGCACAAGTGGTACCGGGAGAAGTTCGCCGACTATCCGGCGGATCGGAAAGCGTTGCTTCCGTTCGTGGTCTGACCTCGTGACCCGCGGCGATCTGTCATGCCGCCGCGAACCGCTTGGTTTCGACCCAACTAGGTGCATCGGACGGACTGGTCACGAATCGTCTCCTGCGCTTTATCGGATTGTGAGTCGAAGAACGATGCGGAAACGCTGCGTCGGGTCGGTTTCCGGCTACAGTCGGGCCATGGGTATCGAGTACGCGAGCGTCGTCGATCTACCCCGGTCCGAGGTGTTCGCCTGGCACGGCCGCCCTGGTGCCCTGACCCGCCTGGCGCCGCCCTGGCAACCGGTGTCGCCGCGCGCCGAGTCGGACTCGCTCTCCGACGGGCAGGCGGTACTCGGCCTGCCCGGTGGTTTGCGCTGGGTGGCCCGGCACGATCCCGGCGAGTACGACCCGCCGCGCCGGTTCGTCGACGCGGTCACCGTCGACGGTGTCGGCTCGCTGCCTGCCGGACTGCTGCCGTGGCGGCACACTCACGATTTCGAAGCCGTCGACCAGGCGCATACCCGGGTGGTCGACCGGGTGGACGCGCCGGTGCCCGCGACGGTCCTGCGCCCCATGTTCGCCTACCGCCACCGGCAACTCGCCGACGACCTCGCCGCCCACGCGCGGGCGGCGGGGGAGGGTTTCGTGTCCAGGACCGTCGCGGTGACCGGAGCGTCCGGGCTGGTCGGTTCGGCGCTGACCGCGTTCCTGTCCACCGGCGGGCATCGGGTCGTACGGCTGGTCCGGCACCCGCCGCGCGCCGCGGACGAAAGGCAGTGGGATACCGCGGATCCCGCGCCGGATCTGCTGGACGGTGTGGACGCGGTGATGCATCTGGCCGGAGCCTCCATCGCGGGACGGTTCACCGAAGGGCACAAGCGCGCGATCGCGGACAGCCGGATCGGCCCGACCCGGCGGCTCGCCGAAGTGGCGGCGCGGGCGGCGGTGCCGGTCTTCGTGAGTGCCTCCGCGATCGGCTACTACGGCGCCGATCGCGGCGACGAGACGCTTACCGAAGTGTCGATCCGCGGTGACGGCTTCCTCGCCGACGTGGTCGAGGGGTGGGAGGCCGCGACGGTGCCTGCGGCCGAAGCGGGTGTACGGGTGGTGCGGGTGCGTACCGGGATCGTGCAGTCCCCGCGCGGCGGCACGCTGCGACTGTTGCGCCCGCTGTTCACGGCCGGGCTCGGCGGGCGCATCGGTGACGGTCGTCAGTGGCTGTCGTGGATCGGGATCGACGACCTGATCGACGTCTACCATCGGGCGCTCTGGGACACCGGACTGTCCGGAGCGGTCAATGCCGTTGCGCCGCAGCCGGTGCGCAACGCGGAGTACACCAAGGTCCTCGCGGGCGTGCTGCATCGGCCCGCGCTTTTCCCGGTGCCCGGGTTCGGTCCCGCATTGCTGCTGGGCCGCGAAGGCAACCGGGAAGTGGCGTCCGCCAGTCAGTGTGTCGTTCCCACCCGGCTGACGAAAGCCGGTCACCGATTCCGCACCCCGGCGCTGGAACCGGCGCTGCGTCATCTGCTCGGCAGGCTCGCGGGGTGACTCGTCCGAGCCGGCGGTAGGTGCTTCCCCGTCGAGGTAGCGGCCGCGAGATCCGGCTTCGGCGTAGGTGGATACCGCTACCGGGAGATCGGCTCAGTGCGAGTGGGGCGTGCGAGGGAAAGCAGGCGCGCGCTCGCACAACGACGTTCGTGGGTGGGCGACGAGTCACGGAGCCGCCGTCCGAGAGGAGCACCGGGTGAAGGGTCGAAATCGCCACCCAGCGTAACGGGCAGCGCTGCTGGTGGTACCGATCAGGACAATGCGCCACTGGTCACATGTGCCCGAGGGCGCGACGCGGGCTTCGGTGTGCTCGATCGTTGCGGCTCGCGTTGCTGCGGCGGCTGGCGCATCGGTCTCCGAACAGCGGATGCATTGATTTCGCATCGAATTGAAAGGCGAAGTGAGTCGCTGGTCGGGCTGGGGCGGTGCGTGTGGGAGAGGTGTTTCGTCCGGTGACCGATCGGCCCACGGCCGCATATGCCGAAGCCGAGGTGTGCGGTCAGGCGAGCCGGTCGGCGGCGTCGAGCAGGCTGTCGACTCGTTCCACGCCCTCGGGGAGGAAGACCGCGTCCCATCCGGGGCCGCCGACCAGCACACGCGCGCCCGCGCCGAGACAGGCGCGCACCGCGGAGGTCAACGCCGTGGACTCTTGTTGCGACCACAGCAGTACGGCGGCGGGACGGTCGAACCGGGCGAGGGTGTCGGCGAGCGCGGCGGCGGGCACGTCGGCGCCGAGCATCCGTGCTCCGGCGCCGCGTTCGGCGAGGGCCGCGCGCAGCACCTCCAGTGGCAGCGAATGCGTCTCTCCGCTGGTACAGGCGAGCACCACCGGCGTCACGCCGTCGGGCGCCGACGGCGGGTTCGTCCGGTGCAGCACCGAGATGACGCACCAGGACAGCAGGTGTTCGACATCGATGCATCCCTCGCCGCCGAGCTGGCGGGCGACGATGTCGGCGAAAGCGGGGCGGCACAGCAGGTCCCAGGTGTCCACCACGCCGAACGCGCGGACGTGCGCTTCGAGCCGGCTCGACACCGCGGTGGTGTCCAGCGCGAAGGCCGCGGCCAGCAGCGATTCCCGGCGGCCCAGCGTGGGCGCCGGGCCGCGTACCGCCGCCGCCGCCCCCGCCGGGCTCGCGCCCGCGCGGATCAGGGTCAGCATCCGCTCGAGCATGGCGATGTCGGCCTCGGTGTAGAG
Organism: Nocardia sp. NPDC057455; assembly: GCF_042802775.1. NCBI lineage: Bacteria > Bacillati > Actinomycetota > Actinomycetes > Mycobacteriales > Nocardiaceae > Nocardia > Nocardia sp. NPDC057455. The sequence continues at coordinate 11,212 of NZ_JBHVDM010000130.1, forward strand.
GCGGTGCTTACCCGGACGATGCTGTGGCGGACCGATGTCGTAGCGGCGATTCCAGCTGCGCAGCGTCGCGGTCGGGATACCGACACGTTCGGCGACCGCGCGCACCGTGTATCCGGCCGCATCGGACACGGGGACGGGACCGGCGGGCATCGCCCTATTCTGCCCGTCGCCGCCGACGGGATCCGTCCCGCCCGGGTTGTCGGTGGGTCCCCGCGATGACGCCACGTCACCCCCGATGTCGTGCCGGGCCGTTCGGCGCAGGCCGGCGGCCGCTCCGAGCACGGGCGCGCGGCCGGTGGCCGGCGGCCGCGCGGTTCCCGATGTGGGGCGCTGTCCTCCGCGTCATGGATCCTCCCAGGAAAGATTCGGGCGCATCAATTCTGCATCGTTCTATGTTAGTGTGGACCACATCGCCGATTTCCGAGGAGTTAGCGTGCATCGTCGCAATCTGCTGCGTACGTCGACCCGCCTGCTCGCGGGGGTGGTGTCGGCACTGTCCGCGACGGCGCTGGCGGCGGGCGTCGCCGCCGCGGCGCCCGGTCCGGTCGACGGGCCCGCGCCGGTGCCGCGGCTCGAGTTGGAGCGGTACCTGGGCACATGGCGTCAGCTCGCCGCCGTCCCGCAATACTTCAACCTGGACTGCGCGCGCGATACGCAGGCGAATTACGCACTCGATCCGCAGGGCGACATCGCGGTGCGCAACTCCTGCACCACGTGGGCGAACACGCGCAACGAGATCAACGGCACCGCGAGGGTCAACGACCGGGAGACCGGGGCGCAGCTGCACGTGAGCTTCCCCGGCGTGCCCACCCAGGATCGCCGGGAGGGGCCGACCAACTACATCGTCACCGCGCTCGGCCCGGACTATTCGTGGGCGCTGGTCACCGACCCGAGCCGGACATCCGGGTTCGTGCTGGCTCGCGCGGCATCGCTGGACGCGGAAGCCTGGCAGCGGGTGCGCGCGGCGATCACGGCAGCCGGTCAGAACTCGTGCCTGTACCTGACCTCGCCGACGACGGGCGGTGAGTCGCGCATCGTCCCGCTCTGCGCGGGGTGATCCGGCATGCTCGGCGCCCGCGAGGGTCGCGTCGTCGGCGGTAGGGCTGAGCCGC
>NZ_JBHVDM010000130.1:12333-15373 GCF_042802775.1 Nocardia sp. NPDC057455
GGGGGCGCCCGGGGGGGCGGCGCGCCCCCGCGCGGGCGCCCCCCCCCCGCCCCCCCCCCACGACCGCACCGTCCGACTAGGAGGCTCGAGAATGAGAATTCGTGCCGTACGACGGGCGCGTGCGCGATGACCGTCACGATCGCTCTGTTCACCCGCGACCTGCGGGTGGTGGACAACCCGGTGTTGACCGCCGCGCACCGGGAGGGCGCCGCGGTGGTGCCGTTGTTCGTGCTCGATGACGCCATCCTCTCCGGTCGCTTCGCCGCGCCGAACCGCGCCCGGTTCCTCGCCGCCGCATTGGCCGAGCTGGACGACGAACTGCGCGCCATCGGCGGCAATCTGGTCCTGCGTCGCGGGGACGTGGCCGCGGAGGTCGATCGCGTGGTCGCCCAGGTGCACGCCGAGAGCGTGCACGTCGCCGCCGACGTCAGCGGCTACAGCCGCCGCCGGGAACGCGCGCTGCGCGAGCGACTCGCGCGCCGCGACTGTCTGCTGCACACGCATTCCGCCACCATCACCGCCGCCGACCCGGAAACGCTGCTGCCCGCCACCGGGCGCGACCATTTCGCCGTCTTCAGCCCGTATTTCCGGCGCTGGTCCGAGGCGCCACAGCGGGAGCCGCTCGGCGCGCCGCGCAGCCTCACGGTGCCGGGGCTGTCGAGCTTGCCGCTGCCGGACGCGGGGGAGCTGTGCGCGGGCCCGACATCGCCGCAGCTGGCTGTGGGCGGTGCGAGCACAGGACGAAAGATGGTGCGCGACTGGCTGTCCGGGCCCGTCGAGCACTACGCGCGCGACAACGACGACCTCGCCGCCGACGCCACCTCGCGGCTGTCGCCGTATCTGCACTTCGGCTGTGTGTCCCCGGTGGAGCTGGTGCACCGGGTCGACACCTCCACCGAGGGCGGGCACGCGTTCGCCCGGCAGCTGGCCTGGCGCGACTTCCACCACCAGTTACTGGCTGCCCGCCCGTCCGCGGCCTGGTCGGACTACCGCGCCCGTGAGATCCGCTGGCGGCACGACCCGCAAGCCGTCGACGCCTGGAGGGAAGGCCGCACGGGGCATCCGATCGTGGACGCGGGGATGCGGCAGCTACGCGCGGAGGGCTGGATGCACAACCGGGCGCGGCTGATCACGGCCAGCTTCCTGACCAAGTCGCTGCGTGTCGACTGGCGTGTGGGGGCGGAGCACTTCTTGCGCTGGCTGGTGGACGGCGACCTGGCGAACAACCAGCTCAACTGGCAGTGGGTCGCGGGAACGGGGACCGACACCAGGCCGAACCGGGTGCTCAACCCGCTGCGCCAAGCCGAGCGCTACGACCCGGACGGCGCCTACGTCCGGCGCTGGATTCCAGAGTTGGCGCACCTGCCCGGTGGGCGCATCCACCGGCCGTGGCGAGAGCAGGTCGATCCGGCGGACTATCCGGCGCCGATCATCGATTTTGTCGGAATGTAGTGGCCTGCGGTCGGTCACCCGCGTAGCTCGTTCGGCGGGTCCGCCACGACCGCGGCGTCGGCGACCGACTCGAACGCCCGTACCACGTTCTCCAGTTCATCGCTGACCTCCCGCATTCCGGCCACCGTCGTCAGGTCGTCGGTGTCGAAGTACCACCGCGCGAACAGTCGGCGGAAAGCGTCATCGGCGTCGTTCGCCAGTCGCAGGATCTCGGCGCGATAGTGCGCCGCCCACACCGCATCCAACGGCGCCTCGAACGATCGGGCCGTGTGCTGCCCGCACTCCTGCACAATGGCGATGACCTCGACGAGTTCGTCGGCGAGCACGGTCACGTGGTGCCGGTTCGCGAGCTCGGCCGTCGTCCGGAGGTGGATGACGACGCTGTCCAGCGCCCGGCCGAGAGCGCACCGGCCCGCCGGCTCGCCGGGCAGTGCGCACACGATGTCCGCATCGCACTCGGCGAGCATCGCCAGCCGCGCGTAGACCGCCGCGTGGTCGGCGGGGATTCGATGGAGCATGCCGAGTATCGCCGCGGCTCGCCCGACCGTGTCGGCCGCAGACCGAGAACAGTCGTGCGAATCTTCCCGGACCAACGGTTGCGACGACGTCACATGTGCTCCTGACGATGGATCGGAATGCCTGCGCGGTGCGGTGTTGCGCCCCACGGTCGCGACCGGTTTCGCGACACAGTTGATTCGAAGACCGGGATGCCGTGGATGAACTTCGCCGATCCGCCCGAACGAAACCCGCCGCGAGCTTGGCGAATCACGTTCGCGCGCGCTTGAATTGATGCGTCGTGGATTTGCCGTATCCGAAGAAAGGGGCCTGTCATGGGCACCGTCGAAATCGCGATCACCATCGGCCGCATCATGGACACACTGCAGAAGGCGCTGATTCTGCTCATTCTCTGATCGACTCGCGATTCCCGGGCGCGCGAACGAGGTTGCTCGGGGGTCGCGGAAATACGCCGAATCGATGCTCGGTCGACCAGTCACCGTACACCGACCGGCTATAGTCCCATGCGTCCGAGACGATATAACCGGCGCCGCCGGTGACGAGGAGCCGCACGGATGTCCTCTCCTGGCGGTGTATGACGGAGGACCTCAGGGTAGGCCGTAGCGAGCGGCCGGCGGTCGAGGTCTGTCCCGACCCAGCTCGGCGTCCGGATCTCGCCCCTACCCTTGCACAGCTGTGCGTTCACTGAAGGTGGCGATCCGGTTGCCAGGAGTTTCCCAGCGCAGTATCGAACTGCCTCGAGATCTCGCGTCGAGGATCGTGTCCGCGGTCGAAGTTCGGCCGAGGGCCCGGTGGGCCGGACGAAGGAGACAGGTATGAAGGTGTTGAAGTCCAAGGTGGCGAAGGCGGCGGTGGCCGGAGGTATCGCGCTGGCCGCGGTCGGCGCGGGCGCGGGCATCGCGAGCGCGGATCCGGGCCACAACGATCGCGACCAGGGCCGAGGCCACGCTCCCGAGCAGCAGCACCACGGCGACCCGCAGCCGAGCCCGCACGGATTCTGGTTCTTCGACCAGTGGGTTCCGCTGCCCTGAGTCCTTCGACAAACCGCCGATCGGGTCGATTCCCTCGCAGG
>NZ_JBHVDM010000131.1:0-14971 GCF_042802775.1 Nocardia sp. NPDC057455
CCCCAACGCCGCCCTGTATTCGAAAGGTTCGGCTCATGGGATCAGATGTGGTAACCGACGCGCTCGCGGATCGTCCGCGCTATTGGCACAATCAGACACTTCGCACGTATGCCGCAGTCGCCGAGGGCTGGCGAATGTACGACATGGTGTACCGGCACACGGAGTGGGATCTCGATCGGCTCACGGCCGTTTCCGATGCGCGCCTGCGGGAACTGCTCGCGTTGGTCGCCGAGCACGGCACGGCAGAGCAACGGGCCGCTCTGGCCGAAACCGGTGCGAACGACGATCCGCAGAGCGTTCTCGGTCACCTCCCCGTCCTGCGGAAGGCCGATCTGATCCGGCGCCCGCACGAATTGCGTACCGGATTGCTCGACTCGGTGGACGTGTTGCGGGCTCGAACCTCCGGCACTACCGGTGAGCCTGTCGTCATCGAACACGGGGAGTCGCATCTGATCAACGGCGTGGCCATGCCCATGCGGGTATTCCATGCTTACGGTCTCGCACCGGGTTTTCGTACGCTGCGGGTCACCTGCGACCCGCGGCACGATTTGGCGCACTTCAGCGGCGACGCCGCGACTTGGACGCGATTGCGGATCAACATCGCGAAAGTCACCGCTGCCAACGCGCGGTACGTCGAGCAGCTCGTTGCCGATTTCCGGCCGGATGTCGTGTGGGGGCAGCCGATGGAAGTCCTGGTGCTGGCCCGCATGATCACGGCGGGTGAACTGTCGATACCGGATCCCGGACTGCTGCTGACCCATGGCGACACCGTGGACTCGCAAACGCGCAGAGCCCTCGCCGCTACTTTCGATGCGCCGCATCGAGATATCTTCGGCCTGCAGGAGTTCGGCCAGGTGGCTTGGGAGTGTCCAGCGGAAGCGGCGACGTACCACGTCAACGAGGAGCGAGTGCATATCGCTCTCGACTCCGACGGTGCCTTGCTGCTGACGAACTTGATCAACTCCGCCATGCTGATCGTCAAGTACCGACCGGAAGACCGGGCCGAGTTACTCGGCCGATCGTGTGCGTGTGGACGGGCACTCCGACGATTGCGCGGTCTGGAGGGCAGGCAGCGCGGCTTCATCGCCGACCGAGACGGTGTCCCGATGAACGTCAAACCCCTACAGCTCTACCTCGAAGCGCTTCCACTGCGCCGGTGGCAGGTTCGACAGACCGAGCCCGGCAGAGTCGAAGTGTTGATCGTGCACGACGGATCGACGATCGATTTCGATACGAACCGAATCCTCGCCGCGATGAATTTGGCGGAGGTCGCGGTACGCCGAGTCGAACTCGAGGACCTGCTGACCAAGGGCGGGAAATCGCTTCGCTTCGATCTGTTCGTCAACCAGCGGAATCTGGCGCGGCATCTCACCGAGGCCAGGTGACGGATGCCGCAAGACGTTCGAATCGTAGGTTTCGACGAGCCCGCTCTTCGTGTTCCGGCTGCCTTCCTGCGAGACCTGGGATCGGATGCCGTCGACCTCGCCGCCATCACCGCCGGGCTGAGCACCGCGCTGAGGCGGTACCAGCGGTCGGGCATGGCCGCACCGGTGATCGGTACCCCGGTGCGGATGATCGCGCTGGATACCACCGGAATGTGCCAGGTTCGTCGTCTGTCCGGCGTGGAAGCCGGAGTCGTGGTGCACTCCGACCCGGAGATCACTCCGCTGGCTTGGGAGACCGTCGCGGACTATGAGACCTGCGTCAGCATCCCGCGTATGACCGGGCTGGTCACCCGCCCCGCACGTATTCGCTATAGAGCGACCACGAGTTCAGGGGAACCCGTCGACTGGGAGTTGATCGGACGCGCGGCCCGGGTCGTCGCCCATCAAGTCGATCATCTCGACGGCGTCCTCTTTCTCGATCGCGCCGATCCGAACAGTGTGGCGGCCGCGCCCCGGCTTCTTCGTGACGACTCCGGAGGCGACCACAGCGCGGTGGGTACCGTGCCATGAAGGCCTTGCTGTCCCTCAACGGATCCGCACGAGTTCTCGTGCTCGCCGCGCTGGTCAATTCGACCGGTACCGGGTTGTTCCTGGCCGGTGCGGTGTTGTTCTACACCACCTACCTGGACATACCGATCACGGTGGTGGGCGGTGGGCTCGCACTCGCGGCCGTAGCGGGAATGTTCGCGAGTGTCCCTTTGGCCGGATCGGCCGACCGGTTCGGAGCGGTGCGCACCTTGGCGGCACTCAACTGCGCGTTGGCAGTGGTGTATTGCGGCTACTTGCTCATCGACGGAGTTCTCGGTTTCGTCGTGGCCGTCTCCGTGGCAACAGTGATCATGCGGGCCGTTCCGCCGGTGAACCAAGCGGTGGCGGGCATAGTCGTCACCGGCCTCGAGCGCTCGACTGTTCTGGCGACGATGCGCGCGACCCGAAACGGCGGAGTCATGGTGGGGTCGGCCCTGGCCGGGCTCGGGCTGGCGGCTGCGGGAACCAGCGGCTACTTGATCATGCTCCTGGGCAACGCCGCGTCCTATCTGATCTGCGGCGCCCTCGTCTACCGGCTACGCGCACTGGAGAAGTCGCCCCTCGAGATACGTGCTCGTGGATTGCCCGCCGTCCGCAACGTTCGATATCTGGCGCTCGGCTTGGCCAACGGCATGCTGGGGCTGCACGCCACGATGATGATCGTCGCACTGCCCTTGTGGACGACTGCGCGTTCAGATGTGCCCGATGCGTTCATCCCCCTGATCGTCACGATCGGGGCGCTGCTGGTGGTGCTGCTACAGGTCCCGCTCGGCAAAGGGATCGCCTCGGTGCGCTCCGCTCGTTCGGCGGTGGTCCGAGCCGGTATCGCGTTGGGGGTCTCGTGCCTGTTGATGGCAGTGCTGGCCGAGGTGGACGGACCGATACTAGGCGCGATGGTGCTGTTCACGGTGATCGGCACCTTGACCATAGGAGAGATCTACCAGACGTCGTCGGCATGGGTCGTCTCGCACGATCTGGCGCCGGAGGGGCGGCGATCGGAGTACATCGCGACGTTCGCGCTGGGCATGTCTGTCCAGCAGATCGTCGGGCCACCGTTGTTCAGCGCCATCGTCGCCCGTTTCGGCACACCCGGCTGGCTGATGCTCGGAATCGGCTTCGTCGCCGCGAGCGTCGTCTATCGGGACAGTATCTCCCGCCTGTTTCCGGCCGCGACAGCCGAAAATCCACGGCGGTGACGGACAAAAGTGAAACGCCGCCATCTGTCGGCTGATATCGCAACGGCGCGACCTCATGTCGAAGGCCGGGCCACTCTTTCGGAAAGGAGATCGTCGATGCATGCTCGGGTCCGAGGTTCGACAGTGTGGTTCACCGGGCTGTCCGGGGCAGGCAAGACGACGATTGCCTCGGAGCTGCGTGAGAGTCTGACACGTGCCGGACGTGCCGCTTATTTGCTCGATGGAGACAGCTTGCGATCCGGTCTCAACTCCGATCTCGGATTCGCCGATGCGGATCGCTGGGAAAGCGTACGACGCGCCGGCGAGGTGGCGGCCTTGTTCGCCGATGCCGGACTGGTCGTTCTGGTGGCTCTCATCAGTCCGTTCGAAGCCGGACGTCGCAGAGCGCGGCTCGCACATGAAGAAATCGGAGCCGCCTTCTACGAAGTGTTCGTCGACACTCCGCTCTCGGAGTGCGAGAGGCGGGATCCGAAGAATCTCTATCGTGCCGCGCGTCGTGGCGAGCTACGAGATTTCACAGGCATCAGTTCGCCGTACGAACGCCCCCGAAATCCTGATATCACGGTTGTGCCGAGCGACGGGACGGCCGCTCGGATCGCCGAAGCGATCCATCGCGAACTGGCTCTCTGACCGCGGCCCGAGGTATCCCGCCGCGGTGCGGCGGGCGTAGCGCCGAAACCGGCGTTCGCCACCGGTCCGGCTAGGGAGCGGGCGCGGGCTGTGGGGCCGCCGGTGCCGGCTGGGGCGCCGCGGGCTGCGGAGCCGGGAAGTCCGGGACGGTGAACAGGCCGACGGTGGGGGTCATCACACAGTGCGCGAACGGATAGTCGATGATGCCCCACATCGAGGCGAGTACGGTGCCCGGTCCGCTCTTGACCGTCTTGGACAGCGTCGGCAGGCGGTATTCGGTTACGTCGTCGAGCGGGTCGAGGCCGCTGGCGCCGGTGTTCACGTTCACCCAGGCGACGACGAGCCCGGAAGCCAGGGGTGCGCCGGAGTGCGACGGGGTCGCGCTGAAGCGCAGTTCACCGGGCGCGACGTTCAGGTCCCGGCCGTTGCCCGTCCCCTCGGTGGTCGCCGCCGCGATAATCGTGGTGATCGGCCCGTTGCTGCCGCAGCCGAAGGTGGGGGCAGCGTAGGAGAACGGCGTGAACACGCTGGAGACGTCACGCAGGTGCGCGGCGTCGATCAGACCGGCGTATCGCGTGAGTGCGGCAATGCCTTCCTGGGTGGACGAGTCGGCGCCGGCGATCTCGGTCAGATGAGCCAGCCCGGAATCCACCGGCGCCTGACTCTGCTCGGCGGTGGCCGGCGCGGAGAAGGTGACAACCGCGCCGATGCCGAGGGATGCCGCGGCCGCCGCGGCGCGTGCGATGGTCCTGCCGTTCACTCGTTCTCCTCGATACCGAACCCTGTGGGACCCCGACCCACGTGCAGCAACGTACCAGCTCGCCGCCCCCGCCGTCCCGGGGAGCGGCAGGGACAACGGCCTCGCGACCGGCCCGGGTGTCCCGCTCCTGTGATCCACTCGACAACGGAGGATTACCGAGGGGTAGGTTTGACTCGGACGTACGAGACACGCAGGGAGATGCGTATGAAACTATCCTTGTCCCCCGACGACGTCGCCTTCCGCGACGAACTGCGCAAGTTCTATCGGACCGAGATCCCGGCCGACATCCGCGAGCGCGTCCGGGACGGCCGTGAGCTGTCCCGCGACGACATCGTCACCGCGCACAAGATCCTCAACGACCACGGTCTCGCGGTGCCGAACTGGCCCGTGGCCTGGGGCGGTAAGGACTGGACGCCGATGCAGCGCCACATCTGGCAGGACGAGATGCAGCTGGCCTCGGTGCCGGAGCCGCTGACGTTCAACGCGCAGATGGTCGGCCCGGTGATCGCGCACTTCGGCTCACAGGAGCTGAAGGAGCGTTTCCTGCCGCCCACCGCGGCGCTGGACATCTGGTGGTGCCAAGGCTTCTCGGAGCCGGACGCGGGCTCCGATCTGGCCTCGCTGCGCACCACCGCGGTGCGCGACGGTGATTCCTACATCGTCAACGGCCAGAAGATCTGGACCACGCTGGCCCAGTACGCGGACTGGATCTTCTGCCTGGTGCGCACCGACCCCAGCGCGGCGAAGAAGCAGGCGGGCATCTCCTTCCTGCTGTTCGACGTCAAGACGCCCGGTGTCACCATCCGCCCGATCAAGCTGATCGACGGCGGGCACGAAGTGAACGAGGTCTTCTTCGAGAACGTCCGGGTGCCCGCCGACCAGCTGGTCGGCGAGGAGAACAAGGGCTGGACCTACGCGAAGTTCCTGCTCGGCAACGAGCGCACCGGCATCACCGGTGTCGGCCGCACCAAGGTCAAGATCGGCGTGGCGAAGCAGTACGCGGCGAAGACCAAGTCGGGCAACGGCACGCTGCTCGAGGACCCGGTGTTCGCGGCGCGGGTCGCCGAACTGGAGAACGAGCTGCTCGCGCTGGAACTGACCCAGCTGCGCGTGGTCTCCAACTCCTCGGACGGCAAACCGAATCCGGCCTCTTCGGTGCTGAAGCTGCGCGGTTCGGAACTGCAGCAGGCGGCCACCGAGCTGCTGCTCGACATCGCCGGACCGGACGCCATCCCGGTGGGCTCGGACGACATCGCCTCGCCCGGCTGGGCGCAGCGCAGCGGCCCCGCCTACCTGAACTACCGCAAGACCACCATCTACGGAGGCTCCAGCGAGGTGCAGCGCACCATCATCGCCTCCACGATCCTCGGATTGTGAGGCCGCATCATGGATTTCGATCTGACCGATGAACAGGTCATGCTCCGCGACACGGTCCGTGACCTGCTCGCCCGCAACTACGACGCCGAATCGCGGCTGAAGGTACTCGACTCCGAACTCGGCTGGAGTCGCGACGTGTGGCGTCAGTTCGCCGAACTGGGCGTGCTCGGGCTGAGTTTCGCCGAGGAGGACGGTGGCGTCGGCGCCGGTCCCGTGGAGACGATGGTGGTGCTCGAGGAGGTGGGCCGCAGGCTCGCGCCGGAGCCGATCCTGGACGCGGTGCTGGTGCCCGGTGGGCTGGTCGCCGCGGCGGGCAGCGCCGAACAGCGTCAGCGGATCCTGCCCGAGGTCGCGTCGGGCACGAAGCTACTGGCCTTCGCCCACACCGAGCCGGGCGTGCGCTGGCCGTCGAGCGAACTGGCGACTACCGCCGCGGCGCAGGGTGACTCGTACACGCTGACCGGTGTGAAGAACCCCGTCCCGCACGGCGAGAGCGCCGACGAGCTGGTGGTCAGCGCCGCGCTGCCCGGAGGCGGTGTGGGGCTGTTCCTGGTCGCGCCCGACGCGACCGGTGTGGTTCGCAAGCCCTACCGCACGGTGGACGGCCAGCGCGGCGCGCAGCTGGAGCTGACCGACGCGCCGGCCGAGCGGCTCGGCGCGGCGGACACGACCGAGGCGATCGCGTCCGTGCTCACGTACGCGCAGGCGAGCCTGTGCGCGGAGTCGGTCGGCGCGATGGAAGAGGCGTTGCGGCTGACCGCCGACTACCTCAAGCAGCGCAAGCAGTTCGGCGTCACGCTGTCGAAGTTCCAGACGCTCACCCAGCGGGCGGCCGATATGTACGTCTCGCTGGAGCTGGCGCGCAGCATGAGCCTGTACGCCACGGCGTCGCTGGCCGACGGGGCCGACGATCCGGTGATCGCCTCGCGCGCACGGCTGCAGGTCGGCCGCGCGGCCCGGCACATCGGGCAGGAGGCGATCCAGATGCACGGTGGCATCGGCGTCACCGCGGAGTATCCGGTGAGCCATTACGTGGCCCGGCTCACCGCGATCGAGCGCACGCTCGGCGGCGGACTCGAGCATCTGCGCGTGCTCAGCTCCCGGGTCGGCGACTACGAGCTGCCCGAACTGTAAGGAGTGCCGCGGTGGTGCGTGCTTGCGCACCACCGCGTCTCACTCGTCGTCTTCCGGTGTCGTCCGCAGTTGCGTGGGCGCCTCGTCGGTCGATTCGTTCGTGGGCGTCCGCGCGGTGGGCGGCCTCGGTTCCTCGGGTGGCGCCGCTTGCGAGGTGTCCTCGTGCGGATTACGCGAGGTGGGCTCGGCGGTGGTGCTGCTCATGAAGCCCGCGAACGGCGTCGGGGGCCGCTGGTCGGCCGGTGCGATCCGCCAGGTGGGTGAGGGCGGGATGACGACCCTGGGGGTTGTCGAACCGCCGGTGGTGCTTTCGTGGACCACCGGCTCGGCGTACTCGCCCGCTTTCAGGGGCGGGGGCGGCACATAGGTGTCCTGCCTCCCGACGCCACAGGCGCCGATCAGGACGAGTCCGATGGAAACCGCTCCTACGGCGATCGCCGGACCGGCGATCTTGGTCCTGCTGCTTTCCAACGGTGACGCTCCTCGTGTGTATCGAGTGGACTCACCTTACTCGAGGCCCGGCGGCCAAGCGAGGCGAGTGGTCGCTGGAGATGCGCCGGGCGGCGCATCCAAAACGGCAGTAATTCAGATATCGAATTGGTCTCTTCGGCGTGTCGTGGGCACGTGTCGCTATCTTCCGGCGTCCCGGAGTCGTAGCGTGTGTGAGCAAAGTTACGCGTGAGACGCCGGTTTCAGGATGAGAGACACGTTGTGTGAGAACGTGAGAGTGGTTCTCTGACCGGCGTCATCGAGGAGTTGATGATGGGAGCTTACTCGACAGCGTCGCGGCGTGGTTCATCCCGCGCCGCGGAAGATGAGGTGTCGGCAACGGCACAGCATCCCGCGTCGAACCAGCAGGCGCGCATGCTGTCCACGATTGTGTCGCGGGCGCTCGCCTGGTTGATCTTCATCGGCGGACTCGTCGGGGCGGTGCTCGGCATCGCGGGCCTGCACGTCGAAATCACGGTCGCCGGACTCATTCTCGCGTGCACCGCGGGCCTGGTCCTGCTCAAACTCCGCGCGGGTGGCGGCGAAGCGGACTGAGGAAACCGGCCGGTCGCCCGGTGGCCGGTCTCGGATCGGCCGCGAGAAAGCAAGGCGCGCAACACTTCAGGCGCCTACCGTGATTCTCATGAGGATCGAGATCACCACCGACGCCGCCGAGTTCCGCTCGGTCGCGGGGTCGTTCCTGCTCCGCGATCCGCTGCGGCACACCGTGCTCACCACGAGCGTCGCCAACCACGTCATGGGCATCGACACCCCCGCCGAGGCATCGCGGTTCCTCTCCGTCCTCGGCGAGGATGCCTCCGTGGTCGGTGCCGCCATGCGGGTAGCCGGTCGCGACGTGTATCTCGGCGCGCTACCGCCCGACGGCATTCCGGCAGTGGTTCGCGCGCTGGCCGACGTCGTCCCGGAGAGCGCGGGCGTGGAGGGCATCGTCGAGGACGCGACCGCTTTCGCCCAGCACTGGTGTGCGTTGCTGGGGAGAGGCTTCCACCGGTCGTACCTCACCCGGCTGCACCGGCTCGGTGCGCTGCGAATCCCGGACGTGGCCGGAGTGTCGCGCCGCGCAGGGGAATCCGATGTCGCGCTGTGCGCGGACTGGCTGGCGGCCATGCGCGAGGAGGCCGGAATGGAATCCGGGCTGGACGAGGCCGCGATTCGGCGTCGGGTGGACTCGGGCCGCTGGTGGTTGTGGGAACACCAGGGGGAACCGGTGAGTCTTGCCGCGCACCACGTTCCGATTCAAGGTTGGGCGCGGATCGGGCCGGTCTACACCCCGCCGGACGCGCGCGGGCACGGATACGCCAGCGCGGTGACCGCGCACGTCGCCGAGCTGCTGCGCGCGCAGAGCCTGGATGTCTGCCTGTTCGCCGACACCGCCAACACCACGGCCAACCGGATCTACCGGACGATCGGTTTCCACCCGACCCACGAGTTCGCCCACTACGTCTTCGAGTAGCCTGCCGGCACGGTGCGCAGGGCCGCGCTGAGCCAGGCGAACACGAGCGCGAGACTCGGCGGTGCGGGCCAGCCGTTGATCACCGCGAGCAGCTGCCGGTACCGCTCCACGCGTGGGTCGTCGGCCCCCTCCAGGGCGTGCCGCCATCCACTCGCGCAGCGTGCGATCGTCACGCCTGCCGAAGGAGACCGGTTCGCTCGGCTACGGCTCCGATGGTGAGGCGGGTGTCGTCCATGTGCTTACCCTCGCGGCTTTTCTTGGGGGACGCTCAATTCAGCGGCGCTGATCTCCACCAATCCATGAATTCGGCGTCGGTGGCGATGAATCCGGCGCTGTACATCAGCATGGCTGTCCGGCCCTGGTCCGACGGGAACGCGGTGACCATGCGCGGGCGCAGGTCGCGGCTGTCGTGCAGGGTGTAGTTCGGGTAGGTGCGGCCGCTGTTGTTGGTGGCGGTCGCGTGGTCGTTGGCCGGTAACGCGGCGAGCACCGCCTGCGCGTCGGCGGGCGAGCTGTAGAGGAAGAAGTCGAAGGACGCTTTGTTCGGTCCGCCGAAGCAGCTCCACATCACCAGCCAGGCGCCGAAGTCCGGGTCTTCCGGGTCGCCCGGCCCGGGGGAATCCGGCGTGTGGGCGAAACAGCCCGCCTTGTTGTATCCGGTTCCGGAGTGCACCAGGCGCTGGGCGGAGGTCTCCGGCAGCATGTGCGGGAACGCGGCGCTCAGCTCGGCCGCGCGGGCGCCGATCACGGCTCGGTCCGTGGTGGCCGCGACGGTCGTCGTCGGACGCCCGGTGACCGGTGGCCCGATGACGGAGGTGCTCTGCGGGCGCACGGTCGTCGTCGAGGCGGTGGTACCGGAGGAATCGGGCCCGCTGAGTGCCACCGCGACGACGAGGCCGAGCAGGGCGACCACCAGCAGCAGGCCGATCCAGCCACCCGCCGAAGCGTGCCAGCGGGAACGTCGCACGGGACCGAGGTAGGCGCGCGCCGGCCGTTGCGGGGTCGCCGCGTCGGTCGCGTGCGAAGAGGGGTTCGACGGGGGCGGTGGCGGCCAGGGGGCCGCGGGCGCGTTCAGCGCCTGCCACGCGGCGGCGGCGAACTCGGCGCACGAGTCGAAGCGATCGGCCGCGTGCTTGGCCATCGCCTTGGCCAGCACGCCGTCCAGCGCCACCGGCAATCCGGGCCGCAGCCTGCTGACCGATGGCGGTGCGGCGTTGAGATGTCCCTGGATCACCGCGACCGGATTGGTGGCGTCGAACGGCACCGTGCCGGTCAGCAGCCGAAACAGTGTGCAGGCCAGCGAATACTGGTCGGCGCGGTGATCCAGTGGCGCACCGGAAAGCTGCTCCGGGGCGGCGTAGGCGAGCGTGGCGGTGAAGGTTCCGGTCTGGGTGAGCCGTCCGGTGTCGTCCCGCAATCGGGCGATACCGAAGTCGGAGAGGAAGACGCGCTCCTGCCCGCCCTCTACCCGCTCCAACAGGATGTTCGCCGGTTTCACGTCGCGGTGCAGCACGCCGCGGCTGTGCGCGAAGTCCAGCGCCTCGGCCGTCGCGGCGATGATCTGCGTCGCCCGCCGCGGCGGCAGCGTCCACGCGTCCAGTGCGGCGGCGTCGGTGCCGTCGATGTAGCGCATGCAGATCCACAGCCGCTCGCCCTCGACGCCCCGGTCGAACACCGTGACGATGTTCGGGTGGTCCAGCCGCGCGACGAGGTCCGCCTCCCGCTCGAAGCGGGCGCGGATCTCCTTGTCGTCGAAGAGTTCCGGGTTCAACAGCTTCATCGCCGTGAACCGGGGCAGCCGCGGATGCCGGGCCAGGTACACCGAACCCATCCCGCCGCGGCCGAGCAGGCGCTCGATGGTGTACCCCGCGAAGACCTCGCCGGTGTGCAGCATCGGTCAGTTCAGCGGCGCCGAGCGCCACCAGCGCAGCGCTTCATCGATGGTGGTGTGGGCGAAGCCGTCGGTGTACATCAGGTATTGGGTCCGATCCGGGTCGCCGGTGAACGAGGTGACCATCTTGGCGCCCTCGTCGACGTACTTGTAGTTCGTGTAGGTCTTTCCGCCGTTGGTGTCGCTGGACTTGGTGGCCGACGAAGGCAGGCTCTTCAGCACCGCCTGGACATCGGCGGGGGTCTTGTAGACGTAGATGCGGTAGTACGGATCATCGTTGTTGCCGCCCTTGAAGCAGCGCCACTGCGCGGCCCAGTCACCGAAGTCCGGATCGCCCTTGGACGGCGAGGGCGGCGAGCTGGGCGAGGCCAACCAGCACTCGGCGCCGTTGTACCCGACATCCTCGGTCTGCGAGGCGGGCACCATCCGCGGGAACTCCGCGCTGATCGACTCCGGTGTCGCGTCGACGAGGTTCGGCTTCACCGCCGACGTGGTGGTGGTGCCGCCGTTGTTCGAGCCCGAATCGGAAACGGCGCCGATGATGCCGAGCACCACCAGGATCAGCACGACCACGCCCACCGCCAGGCCGACGATCAGCCCGGTGTTCTTCTTGGGCGGCGGCGCGGCCGAAAGGTGGGCGTGCGCGCCGTGCGGCGGCGCAGGCGGGGCGGCGAAGCCGGAGAACTGCTGCTGGGGATAAGGATTGGCGGCCGTCGGCTGTGGCGCGGGACCGGTCTGCGGGCGCGACATCGCCACCGGCGCGGGCGGCGGAGTGGCGGGCGACGCCGAGGCGGCGAGCGGGTTCGGTCCGCTGGTCTGCGGGGCGTGCACTTGGTGGCCCGGACCGCTGAGGTAGTGGCCCTGCGACACCGGATACGGCGCGCCGGTCGTCGGGATCTGCGGCCCGGTTGTCGGGCGCGGCCCCGCGGTCGGATGCGGGGCACCGGTGACCGGGCGGGGGCCGCCCACCACCGGCATCGACGGCGCGCTCGAACCGGTCAGCGCCTGCCTGGCGGCCGCGGCGAACTCCGCGCAACTGCCGTACCGGTCGTCGGGTCGCTTGGCCATCGCCCTGGCCAGCACGCCGTCCAGCGCGAAAGGCAATGCCGCCCGGACGCTGCTCAGCGCGGGCGGCGCTCCCTGCAGATGCCCCTGGATGACCGCGGCGGGGTTCGTCGCGGAGAACGGGCCGGTGCCGGTGAACAACCAGAACAGCGAGCAGGCCAGCGAGTACTGGTCGGAGCGGTGGTCGAGCGAGGCGCCGGTGAGCTGTTCGGGGGAGGCATAAGCGAGCGTGGCGGTGAAGGTGCCGGTCTGGGTGAGATGACCGGTGTCGTCCCGCAGTCGCGCGATGCCGAAGTCGGTGAGATACACCCGCTCACCGCGACCGGCGGTGGAGCGGGCCAGCAGGATGTTGGCGGGTTTCACGTCACGGTGCAGCACCCCGTTGCCGTGCGCGTAGTCCAGCGCGTCGGCGGTCTCCTTGATGATCTGCACCGCTCGTTCGGGCGGCAGCGACTTCGGTTCCACCGAGGCGGCGTCGATACCGTCGACGTACTGCATCGAAATCCACAGCTGCTCGTCGTCGAGCCCGCGGTCGTAGACCGTGACGATGTTCGGGTGATCGAGCTGGGCGACCAGATCCGCCTCCCGTTCGAACCGCGCCCGCACCTCCTTGTCGAAGAACATCTCCCGATTCAGCAGTTTCAGCGCGGTCATCCGCGGCAGCCGCGGATGTTTCGCCAGATAGACCGAGCCCATGCCACCGCGGCCGAGTTGCCGCTCGATGACATAGCCGGCGAAAACGTCACCGCTGGCCAGCATGACTGCTCCACTTCCCGCCGCCCGCCGGGACCCACCGGCGAACAGGCGTACAGCAAAAGAATGCATGGCCGGAGATGGGCCCGACCACGGAAAACATCGAAACCATAGCAGTAGTCGCGCGTTGCCTATCGCTCGTCGAGCCCGAGGACGCGCGGACGATCGGCGTACGCCGCGACGCCCGGCGGGGGCCTGGGGTCCGGAGGTTGCTGGTGCGGTCGCACCGCCGATCCCGGGCGCATCGGCAAGTTCGGCAACTCGATCATGCCGGGATGAACGGGGCGGCGCGGCGGCAGGAAACCGGGGAGGGGCCGAGCGGTATCCGGTTGCCTCGTCCGGTGCTGCGGTGGGGGCGCGGCAGCGTGGTGCGTCGGCGCGGGGTGCCCGTCGACGTAGCCGCCGTGCAGCGGTGCGGTCCAGTGCCCTGCTGGGTGCCCGGCGAGAGCATGCTTCGCCGCGGCGGCGAACTCGGCGCAACTTGCGAATCGGTCCGCGGGCCGCTTGGCCATCGCGCGAGCCAGCACCGGATCCAGTGCGCGCGGCAGTTCGCGGCGCGTGCGGCTCGGTATCGGGATGGGCGCGTACAGATGGCTGTTCACCACGGCCGCCGGGTTCGCACCGGGATACGGCGGCGCGCCGGTGAGCATCCAGAACAACGTGCACGCCAGCGAGTACTGATCGGCACGGTCGTCCAACGGCTGTCCGATCAGCTGTTCCGGAGCGCCGAAGGCGAGTGTCGCGGTGATCGTGCCCGACGAGCCGATCGTGGACTCCGCGCCGCGGATACCCGCGATCCCGAAATCGGTGAGCAGCACCCGCTCCGGCTGACCGATCGGCGCTTTCGCCAGCAGGATGTTGGCCGGTTTCACGTCGCGGTGCAGCACCTGGTTGGCATGCGCGAAATCCAGCGCCGCGGCGGTGTCGGCGACGATCTGCACCGCCCGGCCGGGCGCGAGCACGTCGACGTCCGCGCAGGAGGCGTCCGCGCCGGGCACGTACTGCATGGAGATCCACAGCTGCTGGTGCTCAGCGCCGCGGTCGAACACCGTGACGATGTTCGGGTGGTCCAGGCGTGCGACCAGATCGGCCTCGCGCTCGAAGCGGCGGCGGATGCCGATGTCGGCGTACAGCTCCCGTTTGAGCAGCTTCAGAGCAGTCAGCCGGGGCAGCCGAGGGTGCTGGGCCAGATACACGGTGCCCATACCGCCATGGCCGAGAGCGCGTTTGATGACGTAGCCTGCGAAGACATCGCCGGTCTGCAACACCGTTCCACCCCCTTCTCGAGTCGAGCGCGCGAACACTACCCATGTATCTCGGCGAGCCATGGGGATGCAACAGTCGCGGCGCAACTTCGATTGTCGTCGGTAGCTGCCAGTATGGTGGCCCGCATGCGCATTGGAGCACACGTCCGGCTCGACAGCGACCCGATCGGCTTCGGGGAGAAACTCGGCGCCGACGTCATCCAGATGTTCGTGGTCGATCCGCAGAGCTGGGACAAACCCAGCCCGCATCCGCGGACCGAGGAGATTCTCGCCAGCCCGATCGAGGTGGTGGTGCACTCCTCCTATCAGATCAACGTCGCGAGCCTGAACAACCGGTTGCGCATGCCCTCGCGCAACGCGGTGGCCCAGCAGGCGAAGGCAGCCGCCGAACTCGGCGCGTTCGGCCTGGTGGTGCACGGCGGGCACGTGCGTTCCGACGCCGAGTTGGAAACCGGGATCGACAACTGGCGCAAACTGTTCGAGCGCCAGCAGGACAAGGGCGGATTCGCGGTGCCCATCCTGATCGAGAACACCGCGGGCGGCAACCACGCCATGGCCAGGCACTTCGATACCATCGCCCGATTGTGGGACGCGGTCGGCGACTACGGTGCCGGCTTCTGCCTGGACACCTGCCACGCCTGGGCGGGCGGTGAGAACCTGATCGGCGTCGTCGACCGGATCAAGGCGATCACCGGGCGGATCGATCTGGTGCACCTGAACTCCTCCCGCGACGAGTTCGACTCCGGCGCCGACCGCCACGCCAACTTCGCCGACGGCACCATCGACCCCCAACTGCTCGCCGAGGTCTGCCGGACGGCGGGCGCACCGGTGGTGCTGGAAACCCCCGGTGACGGCCTCGCGGAAGACCTGGCGTATCTGCGCGAGCACTGTGTTTGATTTGCAGCGCCTGCGGCGCTGCGTGTTCGCGGCCCCGGGGAGTCTCGCGTTCGAGCGACCGAGACTC
>NZ_JBHVDM010000132.1:0-14352 GCF_042802775.1 Nocardia sp. NPDC057455
GCCGGTGAGGTTGTTCGTCATGTCCACAACGTTGCCCCGTCGCGCACCCGCCTGACAGGCTGCGGTCTTCCTGGGAGTCGCGGGGCCACCCAGGCCTGCGTCGGCTCACCTAGGCTCGGATCATGAGCTCCGACAATCGACTGGGCGCTTTCCTTCGTGCGCGCCGTGAGCTGGTCCGGCCGGAGGATTTCGGGATGTCCGGTGGCGGTCAGCGGCGGGTCGCCGGACTGCGCCGGGAGGAGATCGCGCTGCTCGCGGGGGTGAGCGCCGACTATTACGTGCGGCTGGAGCAGGGGCGCGACCGGCATCCTTCCGAACAGGTCATCGCCGCGCTGGCGCGGGTATTCGCGCTGGACGAGGAGGGCACGGCGCATTTGCGGGCGCTGGCGCGGCCGACGGTCGAGCGATCGCGGGCGCCGCGACGGCCCGAACGGGTGGCGCCGGGGTTACTGCGCCTGATGGGCGCGTGGCCGCATACGCCCGCGGTGGTGCTCGGCAGATACCTCGACGTCCTGGCGGCGAATCCGTTGGCGGCGGCCGTCAACTCGTGTTCTGTCCCCGGGGTCAACCAAGTGCGCATGGTCTTCCTCGATCCCGAGGCGCGCGATCTCTACGGTGACTGGCCGACCATCGCGGCCGATACCGTCGCCAGCCTGCGGGCGACCGCGGGCGCGGACCTGGACGATCCGCGATTGACCGGGCTGGTCGGGGAGCTGTCGCTGAAGAGCGAGGAGTTCCGGCAGCTGTGGGCGCGCCACGACGTGCGGGTGAAGACCGCGGGTGTGAAGCACTTCCGCAACCCCATGGTCGGGGACCTCACGTTGTCGTACGAGACGTTCGGCGTCAATGGCGCGCCGGGCCAGATACTCATCGCCTACCATGCGGAACCGGGATCGCCCTCGGAGCGATCTCTGGCCCTGCTCGGCAGTTTGGTCGCGGAGAACGCGGAGGCGACCGATGCCGAGCACCGTGACGCAGGTGCGTCTCGGCAGAAGCGCTGAGCGAGTCCGGGCCCGATCGCCGGTTCAATCCTTCGCTTCGGTCCGTGTCGCACCCGCCGACGCCGCGACCACACACGCGACGCCGGCCCACTGCCCGAGATTCATGACCTGACCGAGGACGACCAATCCCGCGATCGCCGCGACCGCCGGCTCCAGGCTCATCAGCACACCGAATACGCGGGGTGGAATCCGTCGCAGCGCTTCCAGTTCCACCGAATACGGCAGCACCGACGACAGCATCGCCACCGCGAATCCCGCGGCGAGCACGGCGGGCTGCAACAGCGCGGCGCCCGCATCGACCACGCCGACCGGCAGCATCACCAAGCCGCCGAACGCCATGGCGAGCGCCAGTCCGCCCCCGCCGCTGGTCTGTTCGCCGAGCGCGGCGCTGAGCAAGATGTAACCCGCCCAGCACGCCGCCGCGGCCAGCGCGAACATCACCCCGACCCAGTTCACGTCTCCGTCCGCCCGGGTCAGCAGCAGCACCCCGGCCCCGGCGAGCACCGCCCACAGCGGGTCGATCCAGCGCCGCGACCCGGCCAGCGCCACGGTCAGTGGTCCGAGGAATTCGATGGTCACCGCCATGCCGAGGGGAATCCGGTCGATCGCCTCGTAGAACGACAGGTTCATCAGCGCGAGCACCGCCCCGTATCCGAGCACGACCGGCAGCGCACCACGCCCCACCCGCAGTGACGAACGCCAGATCACCAGCAGGACGATTCCGGCGAAGACCAGCCGCAGCGTGACCGCCCCGGCCGGGCCGGTCGCCGCGAACAGTTGCGTGGCCACCGCCGCACCCACCTGCACGCTGACGATGCCCGCCAGCACCAGCGCCGTGGGCGGTACGCCACCGAGCCCCTGAGCGGCGATCGAGCGCCGGACCGAACCCGGCCTCGTCCCACGCACCACCCGCTCGAAGTCGATCGCTACCACCTCGCACCTCCGTCGCTTTCGGGAAGACCCTCGGACACACAACCACGAGGGGATGACACGACCATCGGGCGGCGTGTGCCGGTGCGAGCCGAATTCGGCGGTTCGCGCCCCGTCGAAGCCCCACGGGAGTGAGGATCTAGTAATCGCGCCGGTGCGCGCGGCCGGCGTCCGTTCGACGAAGAGCGACTCACGACCGATAGGACCACCCGAATGCGAAGACGAATCGGTGCGACAGCGGCGGCGATCGGTGCGATCGCGGCGGTCACGATGGGCGGCCCCTCGGCTGGGGCCACGGTGACCCAGGTCGGGATGTACCCCGGTATCAATTTCGGTTCGGTGACGAACTACGGGACGGGCTGCACCTATACCGCGCGAGCCACCGTGACCGACATCGTCGCACCGGTGGTGTTCTACGACAACGGCGTTCCGTTCGGCGTGGTCCGGCCTTCCGGCGGCGTCGCGCTGATCGACTGGGTGCCCGCCACGCAGGGACCGCACACCATCAGTGCCGTGCAGGAGCCGTACGCGCCGTACGTCGCGAGTATCGACCTCCCGGTCGGCGAAGGCGTCCACCTGGGCTATGCGTGCGTCGTCCGCGGCGGTTGACGGCGACGTCCGCGGGTCCGCCGCACCATGATGCGGAATCGGCGGTCCGGGCTCGATCTTTTCGGCGGGAAAGGAAATGAGCATGCGAAGCAACGGGCCGATCGTGGTCGGTGTGGATGGGTCCGCCGGATCGGCGGCGGCGGTCGCGTGGGGGGCGCAAGCCGCCGCGCAGCATCGGGCGCCGTTGCGGCTGGCCCACGTGGTGGATCCGGTCGCCGATTACGGGCCCGGTGTCACCGAGCCGCTCACCAGCACCGACTACGCCCGATTGGAGGGGCACGGTCGCTGGGTGCTGGACACCGCGGCCGAGGAGGCGCGCATCGCGGTCCGGGCCCTGCACGACATCCAGATCAGCACCGAGCTGGTGCACGAGCCGGTCGGCCCGGCGCTGCTGGACCGCACCGGCGGAGCGCGGATGATGGTGGTCGGCACCCGCGAGCGCGGGACCGTGCAGCGCGCTCTGCTGGGATCGGTCAGCGCGGCGCTGGCGCGACGGGCGCGCTGCCCGGTGGTCGTGGTCCGAGAGGGCGCGCCGCTCACCGCGCAAGCCCGCGAGAAGCTGATCGTCGTCGGGGTGGACGGCACCGAGATCAGCGAGCCCGCCATCGAAGCGGCGCTGCACGAGGCCTCGGCGCGAGGTGTGCCACTGCTGGCCCTGCATGTGTGGACCGGCGTCGAACTGCCATCGGTGAGCGCCGAACTCGCGGTGGATGTCGAAAAGCAGATCGTGCTGGCGGAAAGCCTTGCCGGGTGGCAGGAGCGCTTTCCCGATGTCGAGATCCGCCGCGAGATCGTGACCGACCGGCCCGAACGCTGTCTGCTGGAACGCTCCGAGCAGGCCCAGCTGCTCGTGGTCGGCAGCCGCGGTCGAGGCGGGTTCGCCAGCATGCTGTTCGGTTCGACCAGTCAGGCGCTGCTGCTGTCGGTGGCGTGCCCGATCATGATCGTTCGCGACGTCTCGATGGCGGTCCGCTACCTGCCCGACTGAGCGTCACGCCCCGGTCGTCGAGCCCGGCCGCACGATCATCAGGATGGTGACCACCGTCCACAGCAGATTGAACACTCCGGTGTCCATGGCGAGACGGCGGATCAGCGCCGGCGTGGCCCCGGTGAGGTCGGCGAGGATCTTCTGCTGCCCGGGCAGCACGAGCAGTGCGAGCACGCCCGCCGCGGCCGCGGTCAAGCCGATCGACACCACCAGCCAGGTGTCACCGAGCACTCCGAGGCTGAGCGCGGTGAGCGCGCCGAAGACCGGTACGACCACGCCGAGCAGGGCATAGACGCGGCAGATGCGATACAGCGTGCCGAGGACGGCGGGGTCGTGCCCGGTCGCGGTGGCGGCGAGGGCGCGGCGGGTGGTTGCGGGAAACATGCTGGCCGCCACCGTCACCGGGCCGACGGCGATGATCACGGCGAGCACGTGGACCGAGAGCAGGAACTTCGTCACGGCGGTCGACACTAGCCAGGTTGGCGGGCGGGCGAAATTGGCGAAAGCGCCACATACCGCTCAATTCTCGCCAACGGCAATCAAATGCGGATATGTGGAGAGACCCAGGTAACAGGCGTTGGCTGGAATTGACCGGCGTTCTAAACTATTGCCATGCACACCGTGGTCGTACTCGCCCTGGACCAGGTGATCGCGTTCGATCTGGCCACGCCGGTGGAAGTGTTCGGGCGTACTTGTCTCCCCGATGGCAGGCCCGCCTATCGCGTGCTGGTCTGCGCGGGCACCCCGACGGTCGACGCCGGGCCGTTCACTCTGCGAGCCCCGCGCGGGCTCGACGCGCTGGCCGAAGCCGACACGATCGTGCTGCCCGGCTGCGCCGACCCGGCCGTTCCGGTGCCGGACGAGGTGATCGACGGGCTGCGCCGGGCCGCGGCGGCGGGCACTCGTCTCGCTTCGATCTGTTCGGGCGCCTTCATCCTGGCGGCGACCGGATTGCTGGACGGCCACCGCGCGACCACGCACTGGCTCGCCGCCGCGGAACTCGCGGCCCGCTACCCGGACATCGACGTGGACCCCGACGTGCTGTACGTGGACAACGGCTCGCTGCTCACCTCGGCAGGCGCCGCGGCCGGAATCGATCTGTGCCTGCACATGATCCGCCGGGACTACGGCTCGGCGGTCGCGGCCGACGCGGCCAGGAAGTCGGTCGTCCCGCTGGAGCGGGAAGGGGGACAGGCGCAGTTCATTGTGCACGATCAGCCGCCGACGCCGCGCGGCTCGGCGCTGGAGCCGGTGCTGCGGTGGATCCAAGACAACTCCGCGCGGGATCTTTCCCTGGACGACATCGCGGCCCAGGCCGGGATGAGCACTCGCACGCTGAATCGGCGGTTTCGCGAGCACACCGGGACCACCCCTTTGCAGTGGCTGCTGCGCGCGCGGATCCGGCA
This sequence comes from Nocardia sp. NPDC057455, assembly GCF_042802775.1. Taxonomy (NCBI): domain Bacteria; kingdom Bacillati; phylum Actinomycetota; class Actinomycetes; order Mycobacteriales; family Nocardiaceae; genus Nocardia; species Nocardia sp. NPDC057455. The sequence continues at coordinate 4,935 of NZ_JBHVDM010000132.1, forward strand.
GGCCCAGCATCTGCTCGAAGCCACCAGCCACCCGGTCGACCGGATCGCGGGCCAGGTCGGTTTCAGGTCGCCCACCGCGTTCCGCGACCGCTTCAAGCGAGTGGTCGGGACGAGTCCGCACAGCTACCGCGCGGCATTTCACGGCTCCCCCGCGAACCTGCTCGGCTGACCCGGGGTCGTACCGGATCGGACACGACGACGACGGCGGCCGCGCCGACCGATGAGTTCTGGCACGTCGTCCCGTCGGATCAAGCGACATCGCGACATCGATCCAGGAGCAACGCACATGAGGAAAATCACCGCCGGTCTGTTCATCGCTCTCGACGGCGTCATCGAGGACCCGCAGGACTGGCACTTCCCGTACTTCGACGACGCCATGGGCGCGGCGGTCGACGCCCAGCTCGGCGCCGCGGACACCCTGTTGCTCGGCCGCAAGACCTACGACAGCTTCGCGGGCGCGTGGCCGGAGCGCGAAGCGGCGGGCGGTTCGGACGCCGCGTTCGCGAAGAAATTGGGTGACGCGCGCAAGATCGTGGTGACCCGGCAGGATCTCGACTTCACCTGGCGCAACTCCGAAGTGATCGACGGTGACCTGATCGAAGCGGTGACGGCGCTGAAGAACTCGCGGGGCGGCGACATCGGCATGAGCGGCTCGGTCTCGGTCGTCCGTCAGCTGCTGGCCGCCGGTCTGCTGGACGAGTTGCACTTGCTGGTGCACCCGATCGCGGTCGGGAAGGGCGAGCGCCTGTTCCAGGACGGCGCGGCCACGATGGCGCTGCGCCTGCTGTCCTCGGAGACCTTCGCTACCGGCGTGCTGCATCTGGTCTACACCCGAGAAGAGGCCGCGACCACCGGGTCCTACGATGACGCGAAAGCTCATCTGTCGCAGAGTGTTCGGTAGGCGTTCGGCCGCCACGGGTATCGGCGGCCATGGTGAGAACCGCTAGTGTCCGAGCGCTTTCGCGACGATGCCCCCGGTAACCGCCTTGACGAGATAGCCGGTCGAGTCGTGCGGCGACGCGCCGTTGTCGAAATGTTGTTCGGTGACCGGGATGACGGCGCTGCCGGGGTGCGGCGGAAAAAACGGGGTGAGGTCGAGGTGCGCCGCCACGAGGTCGTCCTCGTCGACCAAATTGTGCCAATCCGTCACCGATTTCGGCACGGTGCTCGGCTGGGGGCGCAGCCGGTCGTACACGACCGAGCGCAGTCCGAGCGGCGAGCCCATGGTCAGCAGGGTCACCGGATGGCCGGTGCGGTGCAGCGCCTCGTAGGCCACCACGCTGCCCAGGGAGTGCGCGATGACCAGGCGGGTGTCGGGCCCGACCTGATCGAGCACCTGCTGCTGGGCATACTCCCGCACGTCGTCGTCGGTGAAATACCGGGCGACCTGGGACAGGGCGCTGATGACGAACTTCTGCGCCAGCCCGAAACCGAAGGGCGCGAACCAGCGCAACCGCATCAGCGCGTTGAGCGCGGGCCGCAGTCTCGCTTGCGCTCCCTGCGCCACCGCATCCGGCGGAGGGGGAGTGCCGAGGCGACGAGCCGTCGCCCGATCGCGCTCATCGCCCGCGTGCGCGGCGGCCGTCGCCAGCCACTCGGCCGCGAGCTGTTCCATCAGGTCGAGTTGGGCGTCGTCGAGTTCGGTCCCCGTGCCCTGGGCGCCCTCGACCAGGAACCGACTGCCGTAGAAGGCCATGCGGGTCGACAAGTCGCCGGGCGAGCCGTTGCGCCACAAACGGTCCGCCAATTCCGGGGCGCCGTGGTTGCGGACGCCTCCCGCGAGTCCGGGCAACCAGCGTGCCTCCAGCGTGTCGGCCGATTCCTGTTCCTGCGCGATGCCGTGTACAAGGACGATCGTCGCCAACGTCCCCACCCCTTTCGATCCCCGGTGTCGCCGAACAGTGTCCCTCATCGCGGCCTGCTCGGCAGCATGGGTCATCCGTCGCGGCGCCGCCTGCGAATCGCATTGCCGAGTGGCGCAATGGAATTGGCGAGTCCGAACAGCGCGCGCTCGGCGATCGGGTGTTGCGGGGGCAGGACCGCGAGCCGGCGGGCGAGTTCGAGCCCGTTGATGATCGCGGTGTTCGATTCGATCAGCCCCTCCCCTACGACGAACACGTCGGTGCCCAGAAGTTCGAGCGGTCTCCCGTTCGGCGCCAGACCGATCAACGGCACGGTGCCGTCGAACCGGCCGCGCATGCGCCAGTGCACCACGGCGCGTTCGTCCTGCGCGGTGATCGAGAGGATCTCTACCATCAGGTCCGGGACCGCGGCGTGCACATCGCGGAAGAACGTCACGATCTCGTCCGGAGCGCGCAGCTCGGCGATGCCGACGAACACGTCTACTGCACCGGGCCTCTGCACGGGTTCGCTGGTGCTGGCCGCGGCCGGGCTGCTGGATGGACGGCCCGCCACGACCCCTTGGCTGGCGCAGCCGGTATTGCGCGCACTCGGAGCCGACGCTCATCCGGACGAACGGGTCGTGCGGGACGGAAGAATCGCCACCGCCGCAGGGGTCTCCGCGGGCATCGATCTGGCGCTGTGGCTGGTCGGGGACGTCTTCGGTGCCGAGCAGGCGCAAACCGCCCAATTGATCATCGAGTACGACCCGCAACCTCCGTACGACGCCGGTCACGTCGGCAAAGCATCACGCGCCGTGCGGCTGGCCGCCACCGCCCAGCAGGCGCGGACCATGATGGAACCGGCCAACTTCGGAGGATTCGCCAGGTTGTCGGCAGCCGTGCCGCAGCTGGCCTGGCGCCGTGCGATCGGTCGCATGCGCGAACGCGGAAAGGTGCTCAGGCGTCCCGCCACTTGATCGAGCAACCCATGCTCGGCCGGTGCGGTTCGGGGGCGGGCCCGCCTGCCAGCACGGCTTCGACGGCCGTGCGCAAGTCGTCGCCGGTCAGCGGTTTGCCGTTGCCGGGCGTCGATTCGTCGAAGGCGCCGCGGTAGGCCAGCCGGAGGTTCGCGTCGTAGAGGAAGAAGTCTGGGGTGCACGCGGCGCGGAAGGCCCGGCCCACGTGCTGTTCCTCGTCGACGAGATAGGGGAAGGTCCAGCCCGCGCGGATCGCTTGGTCGCGCAGGCGCAGCGGTGCGTCGTCCGGGTAGGCGGACGCGTCGTTGGTGCAGATCGCCACGGTCGGCATGGACGGCAGGGAATCGACGAGTTCGCCGAGCGCCGCCTCGATGTGCTTGACGTAGGGGCAGTGGTTACACGCGAAGACGACCAGCAGTCCGGGGCCGTCCGCGAAATCGTCCCGGGAGTAGATCCGCTGGTCGAGGTCGGGAAGGGAGAAGTCGGGTAGCGGTGTGCCGATGGGGGCCATGTGTGAGGTATGCGCCATGGTGTGCCTTCCGTCGGGATCGCAGAGGACAGCGGGAGCCTAACCCCGTGTCGTCCGATTCGTCGGAAATACGCCGATGAACCGTCAGTCGGCGTGGCGGCCGTCCGAGCCGGCCAGATCAGCCGGATCGGTGTTCGCTCCGCACAGCACCACGCACACCCGTTGGCCTGGGCGCGGCCGGAAGGCGGGCTCGTCGCCGAGGACCGCCGCCAGGGCGGTCGCCGCACCGTGTTCGACGGCGATGCGGCGCTCCGCCCACAACCCGCGGCGCGCCGCGACGATCGCGGCATCCTCCACCAGCACCGACGCCACGTCGTAGTGCCGTGCGGCCGTCAGCGCGAGTTCCGAGGCCCGCCGTGCGCCGAGCGAGTCGGCGGCGATCGAGTCGACCTCCACGTCGACGACCTGTCCGGCCGCGATCGCGGCATGCAGCGCGCGGCAACGGGCGGGCTCCACGGCGACGGTCCGGACACCGTAGTGAGCGGCGGCCGTGGCCACGCCCGAGAACAACCCGCCGCCGCCGACGGCGACCACCACGGCCCCGAGATCCGGGATCCGCTCGCGGATCTCTGTCATGAGCGTGCCCGCCCCCGCTGCGATGAGCGGGTGGTCGTAGGCATGGGAGAGCAAGGCGCCGGTGGCGTCGGCGAATTCGATACTGGCCGCCAGCGCGTGGGCGTATTGCGTCCCCACCAGGCGGACGTCGGCGCCATAGGAGGCGAGCCGGTCCACTTTGACCCGCGGGGCGGTGCTCGGCAGGAACACCGTGGCGGGAATCCCCTGACTGCGGGCCGCCCACGCACAGGCGAGCCCGGCGTTGCCGCCCGAAGCGATCGTCACGCCCACCTGTGGGAGCGTGCCGTTCTCGCGGTGCGCGAGCAGAAAGTTCAGCGCACCGCGGGCCTTGAAGCTCCCGGTGTGCTGAAGGAACTCCAGGGCCAGCCACAGTTCGCCCGTATGGTCGGCCTGCGCCACCGCTACCGGCCTGACCAGCCCGCGCACCCGTTCGGCGGCGGCCTTCACGTCGCTGTGGGTCAGTTCCATAGAACTCCTCGGTACCGTGGCGGGCCGCTCAGTACTCGCGGCGGTGCGGGGCGAACTCCAGGGTGAGCAGGGCAGCGCCGGCGATCAGCACTTCGCGCCAGCGAATCAGGACGTAGCGCTGCTCCGACAGCGCGTGGAACTTCCGCAGGAAGCGGTAGAGCGATTCCAGTCGGATCAGTGGATCGGCCAGGTGCGCGAGCACATAGAGCAGTGTGGCCGTGCGTGACTTCTCCTTCTCGGCGTACAGCTCCGGGAAGGGGGCGAAGGCGAGCGAAATCCGGCGGACGTCGTGCGCCGCGGCGTAGTCGACCAAGTCGACGATCATGCGTTCGTCGAGGCCGTTGGGCGCGTCCTTGCGCCGCCACGGGACATCCAGGCTCAGTTCCCGCCCGCGCTCGGAAATGCCGTAGCGCTGGAACCCCACGGGCTTGCCATCCGCGTCGTTGGCGATGACCACCAGCATGTTCGGATTCCGCCCGTCGAGCAGGTGGTCCAGGATCATCGAGAATCCGCGGGTCTGCCTGCCCCGCCGCCATTCGTCGACGATGGCCAGCAACTCCTCGCGCCGCGCTCGGGTGAGGGCGGACTCGTACACCACTTCGGTGGTGACGCCGAAATTCCTGGTGCGGCTCACGGCTTGGCGCAGGTTGCGGAACTTGCGTCCGACGAGGTTGAACTCGTCCACGTCGAGCACCACGTCGCGGCCGATCGGCACCGCGTGCAGCCCGCGATGCTCCAGGGCCCACACCTGCCACAGATCGGCCATTCCCGGGCTCGCGCCCAGCACGGCGACGCGCCAGCCATGGTTGACCGCGAAGTCGGAGAACGCGGCGACCAGTTCGGGGAAGGCCGCGCGATCACCGATCGGGTCACCCGCGACGACGGCGATGCCGAAGCGAGTGCGATAGCCGATCGCGGCGGTCGACGAGGCGTTGAAGAAGTAGGCCTTGGACGAGTGGAGGGCGAAGGGCGCCAGCGGGTCGCCCACGGTGCGGCCGACCAGTTCGGCCACCCGGTACACCTCGTCGGGCTGCGGTTTACCGGCGCCGGGCAGCACCAGGACGAACCCGGTGGCGGCCAGCAGGACGAATCCGGCGTCGGCATGCTCGGCACGGTAGGCGAGATGCGCGACGGCGAGCACCAGCACCGCGGCGGTGACGTGCGCAAGCGTGATCGGCCTGCGCAGGTGCAGCCCGCGCGCGACGAACACCCCGGACAGGGCGAGCGCGACGAACCAGCCGTGATCAACACCCTCCGGCGAGGTCTTGTTGGCCTCGTAGGCCAGGACCACCGCGATCAGCAGCGCCACCGTGATCAGGGCGGCGCGCGTGCCGGGCGTGGTGGTGAAGGCGGCTGCCCGATAGCCGCCGAACGTGGCGACGCGCAGCGTGCGCGAGCTGGAGGCGCCCTGACCGTCAGCCACGATCGGGCTCCGCCGTGCCCTCGCGCTCCGTTACCCACGACAGTTCCGTCATGGTGGCCCTCCACATGATCGCCTACCGAACACACTATGCGGCCCCACTGGCCGAGGGGAAATGCCTTTTCGAAACCAGCCGGTAGGCGGCACGAACCAAGGCATGACACAAGATCAACGGAGCCCCACGGGAAACATCGGACGAATCTCGTTCTATTCCTTCGCGGTCGGAAGTGACCGGCCGGCAGCGCGAACGGTCCGTCGGTAGGCGTCGACGTGGGAAGCGGCCGTGTCGCCCAGGACGCGGCCGTGCTGCGCGCCGGAGAAAGATTTCGGACGTGGAACGAACCCCGCGATGTCGAGGACGGCTTCGAATTCTCGCGATCCGATCGCGTGGCATGGCCGCGCCCTGGTCGGCATGGGTGTGGAACAGTTCCGCTGGAGATGTTCGTCGCGTGGTGACGCGGGTGGTGGAGCCGCTGCGACGATCCGAACGCCGCGGCGATCCGGCCGCCGAAGGTCGTCGCAGTCCGCGGTGCGAGCGGTCCGCCCACGCGGTCGCCGATCACGGCCGGTGGTCCGCGCGGGACGGGCCTCGAACCTGTCCCGTCGGCTGCGCGCCGATTGCCCGACCGTCGTCAGAGGATCGCCAGAGAAATCGACAATTCAACCCTAATTCTTTCCGTAGGGGGTGATTTCGGACAATTGCGGTTCAATTGCCAATTCACCGGCGTGTATCCGAGATTTTCCTCTTGCCCGTTGTCATGCTCAGTGCCTGGCTGATCCGAACCAACCGCCTGGCGAGTGGGCGCGACGAGAGGGCCGACTGTGAAACAAAGCTGGATGGCGATTGCCGCGCTGGTTGCCGCCGCCGTGGCCGGGTGTTCCGACGACACCTCGGCGAGTGAGGCGGCGACTTCGACGAGTGCCGCGGCCGCCCCGAGCGCTCCGGCGACGACTACCGGCGCACTCGACGAGGAAGTGGCGGACGGTGGTATCCGTATTTTGCTGGGAGAAGCGAAGAAAGTCCCGGTGCCCGCCGATGTGGTGCTCGATATTCGGGCTCCCATCACTTGGGGCCAGGCTGCCAACGGCATTCGCTGCACGGTGACCGACAGTTCGGGGCGGAATGAAGATCTGCGCTCGTCGGACGCGAAGAAGACCGAGACGTTCGGCGGGACGGAATGGGTGACGGTCTGGACCTTCTCCTCCGTGCCGAACACCGACGTCACCGTGGGCTGCCGGGATCCGGAATCGAAGATCGCCGCGGACCATCGTGAGCCGTACCTGCGCGTCGTGCCGCGCGTGATCGTCCCGATCGCTGCGCCGCAGCGCTGATTCCGCCGCCTGCTCAGGCGGCGCGCACGGCGACCGGCCGGTAGACCCGGGATGCCGAGGTCTGCGGAGTCAGCCGGGTCAGCTGGTAGCGCATCCAGATGTGGCCGCCCGTGGCCGGAAGCAGCATGGCACTGCTCGCCCGCACCGAACGCTGTGCCCGCAGCGCCGTCGGCCGCAGTGCTTGTCGTAGCTGTGAAAGGCGGTTCGCCGCCCGTCCGTGGTCGGTGGTCCGGAGTAGCGTCGGTGCCATGAACGATGCCGGCTACCGCGAGCGGCCGTCACGGTACGAGGGCGCCGTGCTGTGGATCAAGATCGTCGACCGTGGCGGTCCCGTGCTGCCGGTGCTGCCCGACGGCTGCATGGATCTGATCTGGATGGACGGCAGGCTGATGGTCGCCGGGCCGGATACCCGCGCCCATCGCCCTCGTGGAACCGCGGGTGACCGGTACGTCGGCGTCCGGTTCTTTCCGGGTACCGCGCCCGCGTTGCTGGGGGTCCCGGCGCGTGAGTTGCGCGATCAGCGGGTCGAACTGGGCCAGTTGTGGCCGTCCGCGGTGGTCCGGTCGCTGATGGGCCGGATCGAAGGCGCCGGTGACCCGGCGGTGGCGCTCGAAGAAATCGTGCTGCGGCGTGCGGCCGGCGCCGAACCGGCCGATCCGTTGCCGCGGTGGGTGGTCGGCGCGCTGGCGGCCGGTCGGCCGGTGGCGGCGGTCGCCGGCGCGGCGGGGTTGGGTGAGCGTACTTTGCACCGGCGCTGCCTGGACGCATTCGGCTACGGCCCCAAGACTTTGACCAGGGTGCTGCGCATGCAGCGCGCGCTGGCCTCGGCACGCGGCGGGGTGCCGCTCGCCGAGACCGCGGCACTGGCCGGGTTCGCCGATCAAGCCCATCTGTCCCGCGAGGTGCGCGCGCTGGCGGGAATTCCGATGGGGGAGTTGCTCGCCCGGTCCTAGGGCAGCTACTCGGCGCCGGGCGGCAGCGCGGCGTACAGGTCGACGCCGTTGCCGTCGGGGTCGAGCAGCGCCGCGTAGCGCTGTCCCCAGAAGGCGTCCCACGGCTTCAGTTCGCCGTGATACCCCGCGTCGACGAGTTCGGCGTACACGGCGTCGACCTCCGCGGGATCGGCGCAGCGGAAGGCGATTCCGACGCGGCCCCCTGGAGCGGGCGGTCTCCACCCGGTGTGGAACGACTCGATGACAGCTTCGGTGTCCAGCGTGAGCCGCATGCCGTTGGGCAGGGCCGCCTCGGCATGCCCTTCCTGCTCGGAGCCTTCCGGGAAGGCGAGCCCGAGGCGGCGATAGAAGGCCACCGAGGCGGCCATATCACTGACGACGATGCCGATGACGTCGAGTTGTGGTGTCATACCGGCAGCGTAGGCAGCGGCGTGCGGGCGCGTCTTGAACGAATCGGACAGCCCCTAGCGTGCGGGCGCGGGGACCAGTTCGGCGATCAGGTTCTCCACCAGGATGCGGATGTGGTCGCGGATGGTGCGCACCACATCGAGAGTCTGGTCCGCAGGGTCCGGCAGCATCCAGTCGCGGTAGCTGATGCCGGGGAAGAACGGGCAGGCGTCGCCCGCGCCCATGGTGACCACGACGTCGGAGATGCCGATCGCGTCCATCGTGAGCGGCTTGGGGGCGCGGCCGGAGATGTCGATGCCGATTTCGGCCATGGCGTCCACCACCGTGGCGTTCAGGGCCTCGGCCGGCGCGCTGCCCGCCGATCGCACGTCGAACCGGTCACCCGCGAGGGCGGTGAGGAATCCGGCAGCCATTTGCGAGCGGCCCGCGTTGTGCTCGCAGACGAACAGCACACTGGGCTTGTGGGACATGAGAACGCCTTTCGATGTGCAAGGTGGAGCATAAGTGTGCTGGCCGTGCGGCCGCGGTGAGCCGAAACGCTTTCGTAGCGTACGAGATACGTATACCAGCGCGCCGTGAAGTGTTACGGCGCGACGTGCTCTCGCGTGCGCGCGCGTACGGCGACCGCAGGTCAGAGGCTCGAATCCGTTACCGCGCAGCTTTTGCGGCGGTGGTGGCCGTCCGAGTGCGGGAGTGGACTGGACGGTAGTGCAACAAGGCCGTGCCGCTGGATGTCGCCGGAAACCGCGCCTCCGCGAACGGCATGGTCGCAGCGGTCGTCGGACGGCGGATTCCGTCACGCGGTGCGGCTCCCGCGGGACATCACGCGTTCGGCACCGTTCGGTGGAAGGGCTCGACGCGACGTCGCATCGCGAAAGACCGGTTCCGCGTTCGCGCCGCCAACGCCCGTACCC
>NZ_JBHVDM010000133.1:0-14014 GCF_042802775.1 Nocardia sp. NPDC057455
TGCAACTGCTCGGCGAGCGGCTCGATCGCGCCGCCGACCAAGGGCACCTTCACCTGCACGGTGCCGACGACCTCGATCTCGGATCCTTCCGCGGTGGAACGGATCTCGTAGGAGCCGGACATCGCGGTGTTGATGCCGCCGGTGGTGGCCTCGAAGGTGCCTTTGGCGACCTCGCCCGCCAGCGGCTGCCAGTTGTCGGTGCGGGAGAACGTGAGTTCGCTCTTCAAAACCTTGCGGACCAGCGCGGGTACCTTGTCTTCGGCGGCCTTTTCGGTCATCTGGATGCGAATGGTGCCCGCGCCGTCGGGATGCGACACCTCCAGCGTCGCGGTGGGTGCGCCGGCGAAGCGGGCCCGCCAGACGTCGTCGGTGGTGAGTGCCCGGTGGAGATCTTCGACCGGGACTGCGTACGGCACGGTGAAGCTGAATTTTCGGGACATGGCCGCCACCGTAGCCGAGCCGATCGGTAGCCTGTGGCGGTGTCGGAAACCAGCCAGTCCAAGGGGCGGCCGATCCGCCTGCGGCGGGCCGGGATCGGGGTGCTGATCGCCGCGACGGCGGTGAGCGTGCTCGTCGGGCTGCTGGTGCTGGCCGCGTGGCGCAACGATTATCTGATCAGCTCCGACAAGGGCAGCACCACGGCCGAGGTGCTTTCGGCGGGGCGGCTGCGCTCGGCGGTCATGTACGTCACTCCGGACGGTGAGACGCATAATCCGAAGGTCGGCGTCCTATATCCGACGAACCTGACCGCGGGTGAGCGGATTCGCGTGGAATACAGCCGCAGCGATCCCGACCTGGTGCGCGTGGAAGGCCGCGACGTGCGGGTCGCCGTTCCACCCGCGTTGTCGGTCATCGTGGTGGTGTGGCTGCTCGCGCTGCCCGCGCTGTGGCTCCTCACCCGCCCGAACCGGCGTGGCCCCACGCTGGTGAGCTGATCCGCGCGACCCGACAGTTCGCCGGATCTTTCCGTGCCCTTCACCTCGGTGTGGCGACGCGGCGCGATACACCGGTCAGGCTGGGAACGTGCGTGTAGCGATCGTCGCGGAGTCGTTTCTGCCGAATATGAACGGCGTCGTCAACTCCGTGCTGCGGGTGCTGGAGCACTTGGAGCGGCACGGGCACGACGCCCTGGTCATCGCGCCCGACACCCCGCGCGGGCAGGCTGCCGCGCCGCGCGAGTATCACCGTTTCCCGGTCCATCGAGTGCCCGCGGTCATGGTGCCGAAGATCAGCTCGCTGCCGGTCGGGCTGCCGCAGCCGGGCATCGTCTCGGCCATCGACGACTTCGACGCCGACGTGGTCCACCTGGCCTCACCGTTCCTGCTCGGCGCGGGCGGACTGGGCGCTGCGCTGCGGCTGGACCTGCCGACCGTCGCGGTGTATCAGACCGACGTCGCGGGCTTCGCCAAAAGTTACGGGCTCGGGCTGGCCAGCCGTGCCGCGTGGGCCTGGACCCGGCGCATCCACGAGGGAGCCACCCGCACGCTCGCACCGTCCCGGGCCGCGGCGGAGGACCTGGCCCGGCACGGCGTCCCGCGCGTGCACCGGTGGGGGCGTGGCGTCGACATCGCGCGGTTCACGCCCAACGCCCGCTCCGCCGAGCTGCGCGACGCCTGGCTCGCCGGTCGCGACCGCCTGCTGGTGGGCTTCGTCGGCCGGCTCGCGCCGGAGAAGCACGTCGAGCGTCTCGCTGTGCTCGGAACCGACCCCGACGTCCAGCTGGTGATCGTCGGTGACGGGCCGGAACGCCGACGGCTGGCCCGGATGATGCCGACCGCGGTGTTCACCGGCGAACTCGGCGGCGACGAGCTGGCACGGGCGTACGCCAGTCTCGACGTCATGGTGCACGCGGGCGAGCACGAGACGTTCTGTCAGGGGGTGCAGGAGGCGCTGGCGTCGGGAGTTCCGGTGATCGGCCCCGACGCGGGCGGTCCACGCGACCTGATCGCCCACTGCCGTAACGGTTATCTGCTTCCGGTGGATCGGTTCGGCGAGCTGCTGCCCAGTGCTGTCGGGGCGCTACACGATCCGCTGCTGCGAACCCGGTTCGCCGGAGCGGCCAGGAAATCGGTGCTGTCGCGGACCTGGCCCGCCATCTGCACCCAGCTGATGAGCCACTACGCCGAGGTGTGCGGCACCCGGATCTCGTTGCCACATACGGCCTGAACCGCGCTCGAGCGTGACGGAAGTATCCCCGCGCCACGCTCGGTTCGTAACAGACCGCGAGTTAGGGTCTTGGCGTGGCGAAAACGCAATCGAACCGGGCTTCCTTGGACAAGCAGCCGCACGAAGTCGCGGCGATGTTCGACGGCGTCGCCCGGCGATACGACCTGACCAACACCGTGATCTCGGCGGGGCAGGATCGCTACTGGCGCTGGGCGACCCGTAAGGCGCTGGCGCCGCGGCCGGGCGAGCGGCTGCTCGATCTCGCCGCGGGCACGGGTGTATCGACGCTGGAGCTGCAGAAATCCGGCGCCTGGTGCCTCGCCGCCGACTTCTCCAAGGGCATGCTCAGCGCGGGCCGGTTCCGCGAGGTGCCGATGGTGGCGGCCGACGCGATGGCGCTGCCGTTCGCCGACGACTCCTTCGACGCGGTGACCATCTCGTTCGGGCTGCGCAACGTGGCCGACACCGACCTAGCGCTGCGCGAGATGCTGCGGGTCACCAAGCCCGGCGGCAGGCTGGTGGTGTGCGAATTCTCCGCGCCGGTTCTCCCGGTGTTCCGCACGGTCTATCTGGAGTACCTGATGAAAGCGCTGCCCAAGGTGGCGCGCGTGGTGAGCAGTAACCCCGACGCCTACGTCTACCTGGCCGAATCGATCACGGAGTGGCCCAATCAGCGCAGGTTGGCGATGCGGATCGCGGCGAACGGGTGGTCGTCGGTGAAGTGGCGCAACCTGACCGGGGGCATCGTCGCCCTACACCGGGCCTACAAACTCGGCTGATCCGGAGACCCCGGTCACACCTCACCGCCGGATTCGAGCACTGTGAGGTGGAATGTCACCTGGCGATAACGCGGGGTAAATCCCGCGCAATCGGCAGTCCGCATGATCGAAGGCATGTCCGACCCAGCGACCGGCCACAGCGACGGCACAGCCCGAACGGCGTGCTCGTACTGCGGCGTGGGCTGCGGGATCACCGTGACGACCGCCGCGGATGGCGCTGGGAAACCGGTCATCGCCAAGGTCAGCGGCGACAAGCTGCACCCGTCCAACGCGGGCAGGCTCTGCACCAAGGGCGCGACGCACGCGGAACTGATGCGCACCACGGGACGGATGGAGACCGCCTACCGGCGCTCGGAGCGCGGTCAGGTCCCGGTGCCCTTCCCCGTGGACGAGGCCGTACACGAAGCGGCCACCCGGCTTCGCGCGATTCTGGACGAGCACGGTCCGGACGCGATCGCGCTCTACGTCTCGGGGCAGATGTCGCTGGAGGCGCAGTACCTCGCCACCAAGCTCGCCAAGGGTTACCTGCGTACGGTGCACATCGAGGCGAATTCGCGGCTGTGCATGGCCGGCGCGGGGACCGGGTACAAGCAGTCGCTCGGCGCGGACGGACCGCCCGGCTCCTACGACGACTTCGAGCACGCCGACCTGTTCTTCGTGATCGGCGCGAACATGGCCGACTGCCATCCGATCCTGTTCCTGCGAATGGCCGACCGGCTCAAGGCGGGCGCGAGACTCATCGTGGTCGACCCGCGCCGCACCGAGACCGCCGCGCGCGCCGATCTCTTCTTGCAGATCGCCCCCGGCACGGATCTCGCGCTGCTGAACGGGCTGCTGCATCTGCTGGTCGAAGGCGGCCACATCGACGAGGAGTTCATCGCCGAGCACACCGATGGCTGGGACGCGATGCCGGAGTTCCTGGCCGACTATCCGCCGCAGCGGGTGGCGGAGATCACCGGGCTGGCCGAGGACGACATCCGCACCGCCGCCCAATGGATCGGCGAGGCCGGCGAATGGATGTCGCTGTGGACGATGGGACTCAACCAGTCCACCCACGGCACCTGGAACACCAACGCGCTGTGCAACCTGCACCTGGCCACGGGGGCGATCTGCCGTCCCGGTAGCGGGCCGTTCTCGCTCACCGGGCAGCCGAACGCGATGGGCGGCCGCGAGATGGGGTACATGGGTCCCGGTCTGCCCGGCCAGCGCAGCGTGCTGTCCGCGGAGGATCGCACGTTCGTGGAGACCGTGTGGGAGCTGGAGCCCGGCACGCTGCGCACCGAAGCCGGCCCCGGCACCGTGGAGATGTTCCGCGACCTGTCCGAGGGCGCGATCAAAGCGGCTTGGATCATCTGCACCAATCCAGTGGCCACCGTCTCGAACCGCAAGACCGTGATCGCGGGCCTGGAAGCCGCCGAACTGGTGATCGTCCAGGACGCCTACACCGAGACCGCGACCAACGCCTATGCCGACCTGCTGCTTCCCGCCACGCTGTGGGCCGAGGCCGAGGGGGTGATGGTGAATTCCGAGCGCAATCTCACCCTCATGCAGCAGTCGGTCCCGCCCACCGGCGACGCGCGGCCGGACTGGCGGATCATCGCCGACATCGCCACCGCCATGGGATTCCCCGGTTTCGACTTCGTCTCCAGTGCCGAGGTGTTCGACGAGATCAAGCGCTTCGCGAATCCAGCGACCGGCTACGACCTGCGCGGCGTGAGCTATGAGGCGCTGCGTGACGGACCGATGCAGTGGCCGTGCGCCGAGCCGGAGCGCAGGCGTAATCCCGTCCGGTATCGCAACGACGGTGTCAGCCAGACGCTGTTCGTCGACCCGCACGGCCACCAGCCCAGGCTGGCCTTCGCCACGCCCAGCCGCCGCGCGGTGTTCTGGCCGCGGCCGCATCTGCTGCCGGCGGAGATGCCGGACGCCGACTACCCGTTCCTGCTGAACACCGGCCGCTTGCAGCACCAGTGGCACACGATGACCAAGACCGGCAAGATCGGCAAGCTGACCAAGCTCACCGGCGAGCCGTTCGTCGAAGTGCATCCGGCCGACGCCGAGCGCCTCGGCCTGCGCGCGGGCGATCAGCTCGAGATCGCCTCGCGCCGGGGCCGCGCGGTGCTTCCGGTGCAGGTCAGCGACCGAGTGCGGCCGGGCGATTGCTTCGTGCCATTCCATTGGAACGACGAGCAGGGCGAATACCTGACCATCAACGCGGTCACCAACGACGCGGTGGATCCGGCCTCGCTGCAACCGGAGTTCAAGGCATGCGCGGTGGCATTGCGCCGGGTGGCCGCCGTGCCGCGGCCCGAGATTCCCGCCGCGCTGCCCGCGGCGCAGGCGGCGCATCCGCTGGCCGCCGTGCTCGGGCTCGACAGCGGCACCGCCCCCACGCTCAGCGAGACAGAACGGATCTATCTGAGCGGATACCTGGCCGCGCTGCAAGCGCTTCCGGTGAACGGTCAGCCGGTGCTCCCGGACGCGGCGCCGATGTCCGCGCACAGCAGGCTGTGGGTCGACGGGCTGCTGGCGGGAATGTATTCCCGTGGTGCGGCGGCCCCGGCTCCCGCGGGGGACCAGGGTGCGCCGACCCGTCCGATCACTGTGCTGTGGGCCTCGCAGACCGGCACCGCGGAGGAATTCGCGGCCGCCGTCTCGGCCCACCTCGCCGGGCAGGGTTTCGAGCCGCGACTGCTGGACCTGGACTCCTGTGACCTCGGCGCGATCCGGGGCGACGTACTGGTGGTCAGCAGCACGTTCGGCGACGGAGGGCCGCCGGACAACGGAGCCGATTTCTGGGATCGCCTGACCGGCACCGTCGTGCGGCTGACCGGTGTGCGCTACGCGGTGTTCGCCCTCGGCGACTCCTCCTATGACGACTTCTGCGGCTACGGCCGCAAACTCGACGAGAAATTCGCCGAGCTCGGTGCGACCCGGTTGCTTCCGCGCGTCGACAGTGAACCCGACTACGAAGACGCGGCGCAGCGCTGGCTCGATGACGTGCTCGCCGCGTTCGGCGACGAAAAGCCCGCCGATCCGCCGGTGCGCGGCGCGAGCGGCCCGGGCGGCTCCACGCCCCGTGGCGGCGGGGTCGCGACTCTGGAGATGCCGACTGCCGCACCGGCGCTCGGGCGCACCCGTACGGCCTCCGCGCCGTTCACCCGCACCGCGCCGCTGCGTGCTCCGCTGCTGCGCAACGAGTTGCTGTCGGCCGAAGGATCATCGAAAGAGGTGCGCCGCTTCGGGTTCGATCTGCGCGGTCTGGACGCGGCGTACGAGGTGGGCGACTCTTTGGGCGTCCGGCCGGTGAACAGCGCCGCGTTGGTCGCCGAATGGCTGGACGCCACGGGGCTGGACGGTCGCCGGGTAGTCGAGATCGACGAGCGTGACATCGCGCTGTCGGAGGCGCTGCGCACGCACTACGACATCACCAAGGTCGGTCAGGATCTGCTCGGCTTCCTCGCCGAACGCAACCACAGCGGCAAACTGGCCAAACTGCTGCGCCGGGACAACCGCAACGAGCTGGCGAATTACTTGTGGGACCGGCAGGCCGTGGACGTGCTGCGCGACTTCCCGATCCGGGCCGATCTGGTGGAGTGGCTCGGCACGCTGAAGAAGCTCCAGCCACGCCAGTATTCGATCTCGTCGAGTCCGCTGGTCAGCCCGGATGAGGTGGAGCTGACCGTCGGCATCGTGCGCTACGGCGACCCGGCGGCCACCGGTTCGGCGGCGCGGCGCGGCGGAGTGTGCTCGACCTTCCTCGCCGATCGCGCGGCCGCCGATCCCACCGACGCGGCGGTGCCGATCTTCCTGCAGCGCGCACCGCATTTCCGTCCTCCGGCCGACCCGGCCGCACCGATGATCATGGTGGGCCCGGGCACCGGCATCGCGCCCTTCCGCGGGTTCCTGCAGGAGCGCAGGGCCCTCGGCTGTACCGGGCGCAACTGGCTGTTCTTCGGCGATCAGCATGCGGCGCAGAACTTCTACTACCGCGCCGAGCTGGAGGACATGTTCCGTTCCGGCTTCCTGACCCGCCTCGACCTGGCCTTCTCTCGTGACCAGCGGGAGCGGATCTACGTGCAGCACCGCATGATCGAACACGGCGCCGAGCTGTGGTCCTGGCTGCGCGAGGGCGCCCATTTCTACGTCTGCGGCGACGCCAGCCGGATGGCCAAGGACGTCGACGAGGCACTCCTGCGAATCGCGCGCATCCACGGCAAGCTCGACGAGGACGGGGCGCTGGCCTTCAAGAAGCAGCTCATCGCCGAAAAGCGCTACGTCCGCGACGTCTACTGACGGCGGTATCGGGCAGTGACAGAGCAATCAGCGCTGCTCAGCCGGGAGGAGATGCTCGCCGTGGATGCGCCGACATACGACGGAATGATTTAATCCATCGTCCGTGCCGGGGTGGGGGAAGGGCGGGATCGCGGAGGACACTTCGCGCGGCCCGACCATATCCCCCTGGCATCCGAGCGGATCGACGGCTTCGGCTCACACCGCGGGCGGGTTCAGGCGGGTGAAGTCCGGGAGGCGGTAGTACGGGTAGTAGGGGTAGGGCGGAGTGGTGGCGCTCGCTTTGTCCAGGCGGGCGATCTGGTCGGCGTCGAGTTCCCAGCCGATCGCGCCGAGGTTCTGGCGTAGCTGCTCCTCGTTGCGGGCGCCGACGATGACGGTGGCGACGGTGGGGCGGCGCAGCAGCCAGTTGAGGGCGATCTGCGGCACCGTCTTGCCGGTTTCGGCGGCCAGCTCGTCGAGGACGTCCACCACGTCGTAGAGCTTCTCCTGGTCCACCGGCGGACCGGCCTCGACGGTCCGGTGCAAGCGGCTGCCTTCCGGGAGTGGTTGTCCGCGACGGATCTTGCCGGTGAGCCTGCCCCAGCCCAGCGGGCTCCACACCACCGCGCCGACGCCTTGGTCGCGACCCAGCGGCATGAGCTCCCACTCGTAGTCCCGCCCGACCAGCGAGTAGTAGACCTGGTGCGCGACGTACCTGGTCAAACCGTTGCGTTCCGCCGCGGCAAGAGATTTCATCAGCTGCCACCCCGCGAAGTTCGACGCGCCGACATAGCGGATCTTGCCGGCGCGCACCAGATCGTCCAGGGCCGCGACGACCTCTTCCACCGGCGTGCCCGCGTCGAAGGCGTGCAGCTGGAACAGATCGATGTAGTCCGTGCCCAGCCTGCGCAGCGACGCCTCCACCGCGCCGATCAGCCTGGCCCGCCCGGAACCGGCGTCCGCACGGCCGGGGCCGGTCGGCAACGTCGCCTTGGTGGACAGCAGCACCCGATCACGCCTGCCCTTGACGGCGGCGCCCAGCACCTCCTCGGAGGCGCCGTCGGAGTAGACGTCGGCGGTGTCGAACATGCTGACGCCCGCGTCCAAGCTGATGTCGACCAGCCGTCGCGCCTGTTCGGCGTCGGTGTCACCCCACGCGCCGAACAGTTCACCCCGTCCGCCGAAGGTGCCCGCGCCGAAACTCAAGGCCGGGACATGCAGACCGGATTCGCCGAGCCGCCGGTACTCCATCTGTGTGTCCACCATCCGAACGTTCACTGGGCGGCCCTCCTAAGGGGTCTATAGTTCCATTAACACCTCGGACGGTACACCCGTTCGCGATTAAATGAAACTGGAGTGCCGTTATGGAGTCGGAAGAGGCCACCCCCGGATCGGTTCGACCCGGAGGACGGACCGCGCGGATCCGCGCCGCCGTCCTGCGAGCAGCGGGCGACCTGCTGGCCGAACGCGGGTTCGCCCATCTCGACCTCGGTGAGGTCGCGGCGCGCGCCGAGGTCGGCAAGACCACCGTCTACCGCCGCTGGCGCACGCCCACCGGCCTGATCGCCGACCTGCTGACCGACATGGCCGAGCAGTCGCTGCCACACGTCGACACCGGATCGCTGCTAGGAGATCTCACCGCCAACGCCCGCCTGGTCGCGAAAACGCTGTCCGATCCTCGCCAGGGCAGGCTGTTCCGCGCCGTGATCGCCGCTGCCACCTGCGACGAGTCCGCCGCGGCCGCCCTGCGGCGCTTCTACGATGTGCGGCTCACCGAGTGGTCGGCGTGCGTAGCGGCCGCCGTCGCGCGCGGCGAAGCACCGGAGCGCACCGACGCGCGCGCCGTACTGTCCGCGGTGTCGGCCCCGCTGTACTACCGGTTGCTGGCCAGCGGCGACCCGATCGACGACGCCGCCGCGGCGACCGCCGCCCATGCCGCGGTCGATGCCGTGATCGCGGGCACTTTCGTGCTCACCGATCCGTCGCGCGGCTAGCCGAGCACCGCGCCCCCGACGTTCGCGGCCCAGTCGGCGCGGCGACCGGTGTAAGCGAGCATCCGTGCCAAAGCCGGCGCATCCGGCGCGACCGGCACCACCGGCCCGAACAGACCGGGCACCCCTTCGGCCGGGGTCTCGCGCAGCATGTCCAGCAGGATCGCCAGATGACCGGCGTCGCAGGTGAAGGGCTGCCCCGTGGCTTCGGCGAGATCCCAGCCGTGCACCACCACCTCGTCCAGGGCGATCCTGGCCATCACCGGGGCCGGCTCGCTCACCCCGCCCGCCTCGGTCACGCCATCCCAGGCCGCGGGCTCCCGCCACGCCGCCACCAAAGCATCGAGCTGGGCCGGAACGCGCTCGCGCCAATCCTCCGGCAAGGCGCGCCGCACGGGCGGAGCCGGCGCGACCGAACCACCGACGGCCTCCTTGGTGGCCGCCTGACGAAACGCCTCGGTCAGATCGAGCACGTGCGCGAGCAGATCGCGCACCGTGGTGTCGGCGCACGGTGTCGGCGCGGTGAGCTGGTCGTCGGTGATTCGGCCGACCACGGACGACAACGCGACAGCGGCCGGTTCGAAATCGAATTCCGGATTCATCGAATCTCCTGAGCCGGGGACATGTTCACCCATGCAGACGTCCCAGCCGTGCGGAATTCATCGGTCCCGAGGGAACCTGCCGCCGAATAGCGAGAAGCGCTCCGGTCAGCTCTTCGAAGCGATGCGGTCGGTCTGTCCACGATGCACCTCCAGCGCGGTGTGCAGGAAGTCGAGGATCAGCGCGAGCTGGTCGGAGTCGTAGCGACCGAGAGCCTGCGCACCCGCCCTGCCGACCGGCTCGAAGATCCGCTCCGCCACCTCGTGCGCGGCGGCAGTGGCGGCCACCAGCACACGGCGCCGATTGGCCGGATCCTGACCGCGTGTCACGAATCCCGCCCGCTCCAGTCGATCGATCACCGCGGTGGTGGCCGCGGGGCTGAGTCGCACCGCCGCACTCAATTCACCCGCGGGCAGCGGACCACGGCCGAGCACCACATCGAGGCATCGCATATCGGTGCGGTGCACGCCGAGGTGCGCGGCGACCGCCTCGTCGAAGACGTCGAAGCTCTGCTGGAGCAACCGCAACTGGGCGCCGATGGCACCGATGAGTTCTTCTTTCGACATTCGAAGCTTTCTGTTATCGTATATTTCGATTGTCGAAATAATAGCACGGACAAGGACGCTGCCATGAACGACACCGCCACCGACGACACCGAGATCCGCACTTTGTTCCGGGACCTCATGCAGGCGTGGACCGAGAACGACGCCGAGGCCTACGCCGGACATTTCACCGCCGACTCCGACTATGTGTCCTATGACGGCACCCGCGCGATCGGCCGAACGGAGCACCAGCGCAATCACGACAAGCTCTTCCGAGGCGTGCTGGCAGGCTCCGCATTGGTCGGCGACCTGGAGTCGATTCGCTTCGTCACCCGGGACGTGGCGATCCTGCACGGCACGGCGTCGGTACTGATGCCGTGGCGGTCGCGGCTGCCGAAGCGCAGGCGATCGCGCCAGACGCTGGTGCTGGTCCGCACATCCGAGGGCTGGCGGATAACCGCTATCCACAATGGCAGGGTCAGCCCGGTGACGGTCCCTGAACCGGATTCTTTTCCCGCCGAGATGTCTCGACTGATGGGCCGCATCGCACGCGGACTCGGAGTTGGAGTGCGCCGGCCCGCTCGGTAGCCGCGCGCGGAACCGCGCCGTCTCGACCGGCGCGCGAGGCTCGCCCAGCGCCGCCGTTACGTACTCGTAGCGGCGAAATGCGCTGGAAAAGCGGATAATTGGTAGATGAAGGGTGATCGGGTGGAGATCGTCGTCGACGTCGGCGACGGATCTCGCAGCTACGAGATCGCGGCTACCCGGGCGGGGCGGCGGGTCGAGGTCAGGATCGCGCGTGGCGTGGTCGAAGTCAGCGAAGTGACACGATCGGGGACGGCCGTGCGGACCGCGCGGTTCATGGCCGGGCGCACGCTCGCGCTGGTCGAACACCCCGCCGATGCCACGGCGGCGCAGGCCGGCGAAGAGCGACAACGCTGACGCGAAACACTTGCCGTCCGCCCCGACCACGGGCACCCTCGATGCGGTCGGAGTCGATCGTCCGCCTCGATTGCGGCGTCCCGCGACGGGTATGCCTATCGAGAGGTTCACGCGGAGAGGAGCGCACGATGTCAGATCCCCTTGCCGACGCGGTCCCGGAGGCCGATCTCGCCGAGCAGTCCGTTCCGGCGTATCCGGAGGAGCCGGTGCTCGCCGACGACCTGCCGGAGCAGGACGACGCCGTCGGACGGGCGATTCCCGAGCGCGACGTTTTGGAGGCGAACCCGGCGGACGTGCTCGAACAGTCCATCGTGGTTCCCATGGATGACGACCCCGACGACGAATTCGGCTACTGACCGTAAGGCTCAGGGCTGGATCTTCGCCCGCACCGTCGCGTGCAGTTCCCGCAGGCTGGACCGCTCGGTGGCCACCTCGAGCACACGCATGCCATGGGCGTGCCCGGTCAGCTCGACGGCCAACTGCTGCGGGTCCACCTGCCGGTGCGGGATGCGATAAGCGGCGCACAAGGCGGCGAGATCCATGCCGTGCGGAGTGCCGAAGACCCGCTCGAACACGCCCGCGTACTGCGGGTCGCCCTGCTCGAGCAGCTCGAAGATGCCGCCGCCGTCGTCGTTGGCCACGACGATGGTCAAGTCGGCCGGCCGCGGTTCGCCGGGGCCGATCAGCAGACCGGACGCGTCGTGCAGGAACGTCAGGTCGCCGATCAGCGCGATGGTGCGACCCTCGTGGTGCAACGCGGCGCCGACCGCGGTGGACACCGTGCCGTCGATCCCGGCCACGCCGCGATTCGACAGCACCTTGATCCCGGGCCGCGGATGCGATACGAGCGCGGCATCCCGCACCGGGTTGGAAGCGCCGAGCAGGAGCTGATCGCCGTCGCGCAACGCGTCCATCACAACCGCGGCGACGTGCAGCCCGGTGGGTTTCGGATGCCGCGCGAGTTCGGCGCGCACCACCTGGTCGGCTTTCGCGTTCAGCTCACGGCAGTGCTCCAGCCATCGCGCGCTGGGGACGCCGCTGGTGACCGCGCGCGTGCCGGTGCCGACCACGTTGCCGGACACGTCGGGCCAACGCGGACCGGTGGTCAGCGCGTAGACCCGGACGTCCGGATCGGCGAGCACCCGCGAGACCTGCCGGTGCAGGGTCGGGCGGCCGGTGATGATCGCCTGTTTCGGCCGCAACAGCGACAGCACCAGCGGATGCAGCGCGGGACCGTGCATGGGGGCGGTGGGCTCGGCGACGGTGGGCAGATCCGCCAACTCCGGCCGCAACCCCGCGCCGTGTCCGGAGATCACGACCGTGTCCGGCGTGAGGTCGAGATCGAGCGGCACGTCCAGGGTCGCGTACTGGGTCTCGGTCCAGGCGCACTCGCCCGCGCGACCGGGGGGAGCCGACTCGCCCGGCGCCAGGTCGGGGACCAGTGGCTCACGCAGCGGGACATCGAAGTGCACCGGCCCCGCGTTGCCGGAGCGGGTGCCGCGCGCCGCCGCCAGCACCCGGCAGACCGCCGATCGCCACTGGCTGTTCTGCCGGTCGTAGGAGGAATGCGCGGCATCACCCGCCTCCTCCTCCGCCAGACCGAGCGAGATGGTGGCGCGGACCTGGCTGCCGAACAAGCCGAGCTGTTCGATGGTCTGATTGGCGCCGGAGCCGAGCAGTTCATAGGGCCGGTTGGCGCTGAGCACCACCAGCGGGACCCGGGCGTAGTTCGCCTCGAGCACGGCCGGTCCGAGGTTGGCCACCGCGGTGCCCGAGGTCATCACGACCGGGACCGGGAGCCTGCTCGCGAGCGCGAGTCCGACGGCGAGGAAACCCGCCGTTCGTTCGTCGATCCGCATGTGCAGCCGCAGCCGCCCGGCCGCGTCGGCAGCCTGGAGGGCGAAGGCCAGCGGAGCGTTCCGGGAGCCGGGGCACAGGACGACATCCCGCACGCCCCCGCGCACGAGTTCGTCGACGACGACCTGCGCTTGTGCTGTAGACGGGTTCACGCCTCCAGACTGGCAGACAGTCAACTAGAAGTCGCTGTCGGGAGGCTCGCTATCACATTGTGTCATCGGACACTGCCTCCGGACGCGACGGTGATTCGCTCCCGAGGGACCGCCGAGTTCGCGCGGCTGGGCTGACATTCGATCGGACCGCGGAGGGGTCGCTATCGATCGGCGCTCGGTCACGATCCACGAAGAGGTCCGCAACACTCGTGCTTCGTAGGCGCGGGACAAACACCACCCACGTCCGAGCACCGACCACGTCCGCGACCACAGGGCCAGCAGTAATCATTCGGACGCGCCCGTCACGAGGCAGGCTCAGATCGTAGCCCTGCTTCTCACTCGACCACGCCGCTCAGCTCCCGGTTTCGAGCGAAGCGAGACCGAGCACTGCCTGTCCGCGGCCCAGCTCACCCCGAGTGACTCTGGGCATGCGCCGAGCCCGGTCCCCCGCGATTCGCTCGCAGCCCCGAACTCGTGTCGTTTTCGCCAACGGCTCACCCCCCGAGTGACCGTGAGCGTACGCCGAGCCCGGTCCCCCGCGATTCGGTCGCAGCGCCGAACTCGTGTCGTTTCGCCCCGACACGCGCGAAGGAGCGAGCGGCCCGCGCCACCGCGACCGCGACCGCGAACCAAGGTGGTGAGGTCACCACCCGACGCGATCACACCAGCTCGACCCTGGGTTTCGAGCGCAGCGAGACCGAGCATGTTCC